>JAFDTG010000087.1 GCA_019594235.1 Candidatus Saliniplasma halalkaliphilum
ATGGGAGCTTTGAAGAATTCTATATCAAATTCCGATGACAATTTTTTAACGACCTTATCCCTGAATCCTTCAGGAGTGTTGACACCGGTACCTGTTGCCGTACCACCTACAGGGAGCTCGTACAGTCCTTTCAAAGAAGTCTCTAGATTCTCATAAGACCTCTCGATGGTCCTAGCGTATCCAAAAAATTCATCACCTAATGTAACCGGAGTGGCATCCATCAGATGTGTTCTACCTGATTTAGGGATATCTGAGAACTCCTCACCCTTATCTGCAAAATCTTTTTTCAATCCTTTTAATTCATCTAGAAGGTCTTGGGAGATATCGATCATCGCAAGATGCGATGCTGTAGGGAAAGTATCGTTGCTGGACTGCGACATGTTCACATGGTCGTTGGGATGGATGTACTCATAATCGCCTTTTTCTTTTCCAGCTATTTCAAGGGCTTTATTTGCTATGACCTCATTAACGTTCATGTTGAAAGATGTACCTGCTCCTGCCTGGAATACATCGATTTTGAATTGATCGTAAGTACTTCCATGTAGTTTTTCACAGGCTTCTAGGATGTATTCACCTTTTTTCGGGTCCAGTTTCTCCAGTTCCATATTAGCTTCCGCACAGACTTTTTTCAGAATAATGTAAGAATCTATCAACTCCGGATAAGCTGTTCGTCCAGTTACTGGGAAGTTCTCCATAGCTCTTACAGTTTGAACACCGTAAAGAGCATCATCGGGAACTTCTTTCTCGCCCAAGGAATCTCGTTCTTTCCTCATCTCATTCATCCTCCTTCTGGAGCTGTGACCTGGCTTTTCCGATAGCTATATTCGGAGGTACGTTCTTAGGACACACTTTTTGACAGTTGGTATGGAACTCACATGCCCACCATCCATCCTCATGATCGGCTAACTCGAGCCTATCTTCGTTATCTCTAGGATCGATATGGAACCTGTACAACTTAGCAAGTGCCGCCGGTCCTCGGTAATCTTCATTTTCACCGTCCACGGGACAAGCTCCGAAACAGGCAGCGCATAATATGCAGTTTGTATATTCCTCAAGCTCGTTCACCTCTTTGGGGCTCATCTCATACTCTTTTTGTGGGGCCTCACCTTCAGTCTTCAGCATCGGTTCAACATCTCTATAATATTCGAAGAACTTGTCCTGGTCGACTATCAGATCTTTCTCGACAGGCAGATGAGGTAGAGGTTCTACAAGAACAGCACGTTCTGGGATCTCATCACCCTTATCAAGTGCTGGATAATGCTTTATCTCTGCACTGTCTTCACCCTCTACCAGAGTTTTTACCTGTGTTCTACAGGCCAAACGTGGAACTTTGTTTATCAGCATGGCACACGAACCGCAGACAGCGCCTCGACAGGAATAACGGAATGAGAGTGAATCATCTAAGTTCTCTTGGATGTAGAATAGGGCGTCAAGCACGGTCTGTCCGGGTTCGTGAGGTACTTCGAATTCGTCGTAATGTGATTCTTCACCATCATACCTGAATATTTTAAGTTTCATCAGTATTCACGCTCCTTGACTTCGAATCTATCTAGATTTACGGAAGAATACTCCAATTCCGGTGCTTCTTCACCCTTTCTAACGACTGTGTGTTTGAGATATTTTTCATCAACTCGTTCTGTGAAATCCGTCCTGTAATGGGAACCCCTGCTCTCTTCTCTTTCGATTGCACCTATAGCTACTATTTCAGATATAAGGAGCATGTTCCTCAACTCCAGCGTTCTGATCAAGGCCTGGTTGAACTTTTTATCATCGGATCCGACGTACACATCTTCGAACTTTTCTTTTAACCGCTTGATCTTATCAAGGCCCTCTTTCATCATATCACCCTCTCTGAACACTCCGAAGTGCTGGAACATGGTTTCCCTCAGTTCTTTCAATATCTCGCTGTAGAGGATACCATCTTTTTTCCCAACGATAGAATCGATCAATTCTCTATCTTTTTCTACAGAATCCATGAAAATGGATTCATTCACTTCTTTATCTTTCACTTCCTCTGAAGCCTTTTTTCCGGCGGTCTTACCGAAAACGACCGTTTCTAGAAGTGAATTTCCACCCAACCTGTTAGCACCGTGAACGCTAACACAAGAGCACTCGCCGGCTGCATAGAGTCCGGGTACATCGGTTTCACAATCTTTATCTACAAAGATACCTCCCATGGAATAATGCTGCCCGGGTTGAACGGGTATCGGTTCTTTTACGGGATCCACACCGGCAAAATCCATGGCGATCTGCCTGATTCCCGGTAACCGTTCCTTTATCTTTTCTTCTCCTAAATGAGTCAGATCCAGGTGTACGTATTCATCTTCAATACCTCTCCCTTCGTTCACTTCAGTAATTATCGCTCTAGCTACTATATCTCTGGGAGCTAGTTCCATGGCATCGGGGGCGTAATCTTTCATGAACCTCTCACCTTCACTGTTCTTAAGATGAGCCCCTTCACCTCTAGCACCTTCTGTGATCAATATGTTAGAACCGTAAAGGGTAGTGGGGTGAAACTGGATGAATTCCATATCTTCTAAAGCCGCTCCTACATCATAGGCTAGAAATGCCCCGTCTCCTGTATTGATAAGCGCATTGGTTGAACGGTTGTAAATCCTTCCGAAACCTCCTGTTGCCAGTATAACATTTCCGGAGAATGCATGAAGTGTACCTTCCCTCACATCTAATGCGGTGCAGCCTACGCAAGTTCCATTTTCTTTTATCAGAGATGTGACGAAGTACTCGTCATAGAACTTGATTTTCCCAGAAATAGACTGTTCGTACAACGTATGCAGTAGATTATGACCGGTCCTATCGGCGGCGTAACATGTTCTGGGAAAACCCGCTCCACCGAAGGGTCTTTGTGCGATCTTACCGTTATCAAAACGTGAGAAAACCGTTCCCATATGTTCAAGTTCAATAACCGCTTCTGGAGCCTTTTTACAAAGTATATCTACCGCATCCTGATCTGCGAGATAATCTGATCCTTTCACGGTATCGAAGGCGTGGTCTTCCCAATGATCTTCTCCTCTATCTGGGGTGTTACCCAATGCTGCGTTGATACCTCCTTGAGCAGCTACACTGTGAGAACGTAACGGGTGAACTTTAGATAGAACAGCGACATCCTTACCGCCCCTCAGAGCTTCGACAGAAGCTCTCAAACCAGATAAGCCTCCTCCTATGACCAAAATTTCATGTTCGTGCAACATTTCTTTTTCCAAGTTTAGCCCTCCTAACAAGTGTAAAGTTATGGTATAACGGACTAATAAGAATTTCGATAAATGTCGGTCAATAGTTCCTAACGATTTCTTTGATTCGCATCAACTATACCAAAATGCTCTGGAATATATCCCTAGCTCGAAGGAAATTTTATTAAACTTAGAGGGTATAATACCATAGATCATGACCGCTTTGAAGATAAGTAAAGCTGACGAGATCGTTAAAGAGGCCGTCAGGGCCCGCAACTTTTCGGGTGAGGAAACACTGTCCTTTGGTGTCCAGTTGATCAATCTATGGTTAGAGTGGGGGAAACTGGATGAGAAAGGTAAGTGATGTCCTTAAAGATGCGGTTTCATGTTTAAACGAACTGGACATAGAGTAGGTGGTTTTGCAGTCATGTACCACGGTCGGCCCAGGGCCACTGCAGGTCTCAATATCGTGGCTGTACTCGACCCGATGTGTTCAGAAAAACTTGCTCTTGGTTTGAAGAAACGTGGTTTTTTTGCAGAAGTAAAGGATCTTAAAAAATCTCTGGAAGAAAAAAGCCACTGCACCATAGAAGACAAAGAAACCATGTTTCGCTTGGACATCAAAGGAGTGTATGATGAAGCGGATCGGCGTGCAATGGATAATAGAGTGTTGATTGAATGGAAGGATATGAAGATGTACATCGCTTCTGCAGAGGATACCGTTATCAACAAGCTTTTGTGGGGTAGAGAACAGGACCTTGAAGACGCTTTAAGTATAATCACACGCCAGGAGGACATGGACAAGGAATACTTGAAAAGGACCGCTAGGGATGTAGGTGTGATGGATCTCTTAGAAGCTCTTGAGGGAAAGGCCGATTGAAAGAAAGACGGAAGAAAATCAGGAACCGGTTTCTAAAAGTTCTCTGATCTTCTTTTCCTCTTGCCTACTTTCCGTACCGTACCACTGTTCATTTTAAGAGCTTTGAGTGGATCCTTGGAATTGTAATTCCCATTTTTTTAAAGAGTATAACACACGGAAAATGCTGAATATATGAATCTAGCAGGAGGACCGATCAAAAGAAGTCTTTAGTTTTTAGTATTTTTTCATATCCAGATCCTTCAAAATCTTTATCTTCAGACCAGAGATAGTTGTTAGTAGCTATCGCCAAAGCAAGTATCTCTACATCCTTTTCATCTATCTCCCCTATCATATCATTAGCTTCGCTCAAGCTTTCCTCATAAAACTTCTTTTCTTTGATCGATAACGGAATGAGTTCAAGAGCTTCTTTAACAAATCTTTTTTCAGTATCTGATTTTTCTGCTATCGTTGGGATGTATTTTTCGACCTCTTTCAAGGTAAATTCTGTAGTCAAAAACCTGTACCTGTGATCGAACAAGATTTCTCTAGAAGAACCCCCGATCAAAGCTGAAATGATGATATTAGCATCGACTACGATTTCGATGTTCATGCTGAAGACCTGCTTTTTTCAAATTCCTTCAAGATGTCCTTTTCAGAAAAACCTCTCTTTTTTAACCCATCCTTGATCGTATCGGTCTTTTCTATGAACTTGTGCTTCTTCAACTCGATGATCCTCTCTTCAACGGCGTGATTTATAAACTCTTCTAGGCTAGAAAAACCCCATTCCTCGGCTACTTCCTCTGCTGCCTTCCTTATATCCTTCTTCAACACCGTCATCCTATCGATTAAAGATATGTTCAACGATTTATTTAAAATTGTTCTCTTTCACAACCCTTTGCATCATCAGTTCTAGAAAAACACTGTTCAAAATTATATCATAGATTTTGTGAAGCGAAATCAGGAACCGGTTTCTAACAGTTCCCTAACCTTCTTTTCCTCTTCCGATGAAACGCAAACATCCGGTTCCTCATCTCCATCAGCTATACGCTCGGCAGTTTCTCGACAGGAACCGTACCCACATGCACCGCAGTTATGACCGGGTAATAGTTCATCTATCTTCTCAACCAACAGACCTTCCTTCTTGGAGTTCTTAACGATATATTCCTTGCTTATGACCTTTCCAGTGATGATCCCTATCATGATTATCGCCGGTACTGTGAAGATGTATCTCACTAACATGAATGACAATCCCATGAACTGTGTTTCTACGATGAGCATGGGTGCTTTGACCACGGCCCATGCACTGAGTATGATCACTATGTTTGATACTGCGGAACCCTTCTTTAAGAGTGTGTAACACACGGGGAAGGCAGCATAGATCGGTCCGGCCGAGAAAGAACCTATCAAAACCGAGGCGAACCTACCTTTCAGTCCAGCTCCTTTACCGAAGATGCCCATTATAGTTTCTCTGGATACCCAGACCTCGACCATACCCATGACTATGAACACAGCTGGTAAGATCTCCAGCATCTCTAAAAAATAAGATGCAGTTATTTTTAAACTGTCGATACCTAGATTTGGAGAGTATACTAAAACAACGATATAAACGAATACGGTGAAAGCCGCTATCTTATTATTTTTGAAAAAGTTCACGATCATTTTGAATCTAGATCTCATAATATCAACCCCATACCTAGAGAGATCAATATAGCGGCTGCAAAACTGAGTACATTTCTGACTAAAGTGAACTTCTTACCGAAATATTCTATCTCGATCGGTGCGGTTATGAAACCGACCATAGTGAGGGTCGTGATGAAGGCGGCCATGGAAACTAGATGTGCACCTTCAGTAACTAAAGAAGAGGCGAGTGGGAACGCTACGAAGGCCGGTATCAAGGTCACGGTACCGAAAGCTGCTGAGATAAAGGTCGCTGCGGTAACGGATGTATCTCCCAGAACGGTTTTGATGGTTCCAGGTGGAACTAGAGTTAAAAACAGTCCGATAAGAGCCAATATCGATATTATATCTACAGCGATACCTTTGAACATGTTTTTTGCAACGTTCAAACCTTTAATGCTTTTCTTTTTATCTTTCAGGAATGACCATATCAATAAAGTGATGGCCAATAGTATGAGTCCGATAGCGGTTATCTCCATATGTTACACCTATTACGTTACGTAGTATTACGGAGCGTTATATAATCCTTTTCCCAAAAGACCAAATAATTTCATCATCTATCCGATTCCAGGAATAAAGATGCAGAAAAGGCTGCCTAGCGAGCTTATCAGTTATCTGATATTTAAAACGATGAAAGATCAAGGTGCGACTTACGGATATGAGATCATCAAAAGATTGAAAGAGATCTCTAACGGGCATTGGAATCCCAGTTACGGCACTGTATATGGTGCGTTGAACAGGATGGAAAAGAAGGGTCTTATAGAAAGAACTGAGCAGGGCCCAGAAGATAGAAAATATTATAGTTTAACAGATAAAGGTGAAGATATCTTA
>JAFDTG010000006.1 GCA_019594235.1 Candidatus Saliniplasma halalkaliphilum
ACCTTCAGGGAAGATTCGACCAACAATTTTTTGATATCTTCGAACTTATCCTCTTCGAAATTGTCCTTTGCGATCGTAACTTGAACTATCCCGGATGGATCACGTACGTTCAAAAACACCATATTGCCGATATCTCTTTCACGATGTATCCATCCGCGGATACTGACTTCTTTTTCAGTGTGCTGGCTTTCCAATATTTTCTCTATATCAACGAATGTATCTCCGTCGAATACACTAGTTTCTCTTTTTTCGGTACCTTCTTGGCCCATATTATCCACTCAAGTTGAGCAGTGAGGTTTTTAGATAAAAGCGTTTTGGAAGTGATGTGCGGTAAAGCGAGGAAATAGTCGACATTTAGATAATGCATAACGAATATAAAAATCCACGAGCCAGACATGCTTTTTCAACTTCGAAGTTGAACCTTTCTAACACTATATTGTACTTATCTATTATTATTTTCAAGAATTATATAAATACATGCCTAGCCATGGTATTATCGTGAGAAAAATGAGAAGAACAAACGCAAATGGAAGGACAAGGGGCCTGTATACGACCGGAACCCTAGACGAAGTTAGATTGTTGACGGGTTTGAATTAAGATCAAAAAAAGAAGGTGAAATATATGAGAAGAAGTTACCCAAGCCAAAAATATAGCGAAGCAAGATTATTGACTGGACAGTATTAATAACGAAAAGGGGTGGTGGCTCCCGTCACCATCCCTCAGGAACTTTTTTTCCCTTTTCTAAAGATTTTCGTATATCTGTTTTCATATCCAAAGCTGCCTGCCCCGAAGCCTTGGCAAAATTTTCATCCCCATATTTTTCTGAATATGGTTCTCTTTCGTATGCGAATATAACACCTCTTGAAGAATTAACTATACCTCCGTATCCATCATCATTGAAACATGGTATGATATCATCGGCAGTTCCACCCTGAGCTCCATAGCCAGGTACTAAAAAGATCGCCTTTTTCATCATTTCTCTCAACTTTTCCGCTTCTTTGGGATAAGTAGCTCCAATAACTGCCCCTACGGATGAGTAACCTCTGTTTCCCACCAAATCCTCACCCCATTCCTTGACTAATTCACCCATCAATTCGTAAACTTTCCCTTCACCTTTTATCTCCTTGTCCTGCAGCTCCCCGGAGGATGGATTAGAAGTCTTGACCAAAACGAATATACCTTTCCCGTATTTTTTGCACACATCTAAAAAAGGTTCTACACCGTCGGTTCCAAGGTAAGCGTTGACTGTCACCATATCTGAGTCGAAGGAGTATGTGAATTCCTTGTTTATCCGTTCTACTTCCCCGAGATGAGCGGCTGCGTATGCTTTAGCAGTACTGCCTATATCGTTCCTCTTGACGTCCGATATGACTATCAGGCCTTTATCCTTTGCATAATCTATTGTTTCTTCGAACGCCCTTATACCATGGCTGCCGTACTGTTCGTAAAAGGCCACCTGCGGCTTCACCGCTGGAACGATATCTTTGATCTCATCGATGATCGATTTGTTAAATTCTTCGAAGGAGTATCTAACCGCTTCAAAGGGTGTCTTCGCCCTGTCACCCGCCTCTTCCTTGATATGATCTGGAATTCTATTTATTCTCGGGTCCAACCCTACAACGGATGGGTTCTTCTTATCGTCGATAGCTTCCAATAACCTATCTGCGAGATTTTTTTTATTCATATCTCCACCTTTTCAGTTATAGAATATATTGGGTATTAATAACGTTTTCATGTACTATTGCTCACCTATGTTCTTCATTCAGATGTTTTCGATACATCTTTCTGTTTGAGAATAACTCCCCACAGGCTTTACATTTGTATTCTTCCTTATTAGGCATGACCCTCACCCCCTTTTAGGTATATCTTGAATTTATATTTACATCGGACAGAGATTTAAACTTTTTTATTATGTTAACGTAAATCTAGATTTTTAACTTAAAAGGTGTTATATCGTTAGATGCCTTATTTTAGTTTCCTCTAAATTTAGAAATAGATTCAAGGGAACTTTCTATCAGTTGATGACTCTTTAGGCCAAACTCTAGATGATCCCCAAATCGCACCGACGACTATCAATATTATGACTGAAATTAGAACTATTACTCCTAGATATTCAGAAGCTGTTCCTAAAAAGCTCGCCCATGCTCTAGACATACCTAAAGTTAAGCTACCTTCTGCTTCTACAGCTAAAGCGTTACCGTTGTTGTCTAAACTATAGACATCTCCATCAACCACTTGGATCGAAATGATAGCATCTACACCAGTCCACCATGAACTACGAGATGAGCTTTCTTTATGATAACTATGGCTCCAAAGCTTTTCACCATCACTACTATCTGAAGCTATGACATAGCCATCTCCGTCACCGCTATACACTACTCCATCTTGAACATATATCGATGAAACAGTTTCATCATGGTGTGAATGACTCCAAAGTTTCTCTTGTTTCTCTGCATCGTAGGCTATAAGCTCTCCTTCTCCACCACCAGAATATACAATATTATCAAGCACATATAATGAGCCTACTGGCCCCTCATGATGTTGATGGCTCCACTGCATCTCACCACTATCTGCATCGACAACTACAACGCTCCCATCTCCTGAAGAACTGTAAACAAATCCTTCAGAACTATATACAGAGATTATGGTGGAATCGTGAAAAGTATGTTCCCACAACTTTTCACCCGAATCCGCATCAGCAGAAACCACTAAACCATCACGACAACCGCTGTACACCGCGTTATCAGAACTATGTACAGACCACACTAGATAGTCATGATAGGAATGATCCCAAAGGAGTTCACCGTTGTCCGCATCAGCAGCAACAATATCACCCGAATAAGAACCACTGTAAATTATGTCATTGGATCCATGGACTGAATTGATTCTAGCAGTAGGCATATTATGGTTGTGGTTCCAGAGCAGTTCATTTTCTTCTAGGTCAACAGCAATCACATGTCCTTGTTCTCCAAACGGCTGCTGAAGATAAACACCTCCACCATACAATACACCGTCAGAGATGAAAAAATCAGTACCATCCATGGCAAAATTATCCCAACCTTCCGCGTCCCAAATCACAGAACCAGGGTCTTCTCTTTTTCTTCCTTCAACTACAAGAGCAGTTGAGATGGATGAGAGAATCAAAACTATGATCACAACTATTAAAAGCGCTTTTTTATTCATAATACCCAACCCCTTCTCGATATTTTCACTCCTGGTTTGAAATATACTTGCAATGATAAATATTTTTAGGTATATTTAATTGTATATAGTTATTATAATATCAAGAGGCCCATTAATTAAATCGTTATATTTATTATAACTTTCATTGTTATTATATGTGTTAATATGATCAAGAACGAAATTATCGAGACCATGCTGAATCATCGGTCCATACGCGAATATAAAGATGAAACTCCTTCTGATGAGGAAATAGAGTCCATAGTTAGGGCTGGAATGCAGGCCCCTTTCGTATCTCAACTGTACAGTGTGATATTGTCTAGAAATAAAGAAGAACACTCCTTCGACGCTCCTTTACTCTTCACAATCTGTGCTGACTTCCACAAATTCGAAAAGATCATGGAGAAGAGGGATTGGGAACCGGTAACAAACGATCTATCGATACTGTTCTTCGCAGTACAGGACGCCTGCTACATGGCCCAGAATATGGTGACCGCCGGAGAGAGTTTAGGTATCGGTAGCTGTTTTTTAGGTGCTGCACCATACAAAGCTAAAAATCTGAAAGAAAAATACAATCTTCCAGATAAAGTGTTCCCAGTCGTACAGTTAGCAATGGGATATCCCGATGATGACCCATCCCCCAGACCTAGATATCCGATGGATTATGTTCTTTTCGAGGATGAATACCCTGAATTTTCTGAAGAGATGATCGAAAAAGCCATGGACGAGATGGACGAAGGATATCTCGAACAGGATTACTACAGAAAATTAGGTGCAAAGATTTCTATTCAAGATGAAAAAGAAGATGAATATACCTACGAAAACTACAGCTGGACGGAACACATCTGTAGAAAATGGGGTCAATGGTATCCCGATGTAGAGCAACTGCTCAAACAGTTAAAAGAATGTGGATTCGATATCACTCCAAAAGACTAATACCTAAAATCACTGCTTCCTCGGGTCCTTCTGCATGACCTCGATGTTGTCGAAGTAATCGATCTTAGGAACTCTGTTTGCTTTGGATTTGATAACCTCTACTTTACCGGTATCGTTTTCTATCTCGATCTTTCCGACCTCTTCTTCTCGAATTCCGTGTTTTTTCATGTTCTTAACGATTTCCCACTTAGATGCACCCTCTTTCAATGAAAATCTGAAAGGCACCATACCGTATATATTTGAAAGTTCGTTGTAATCGGTCTTCATCCTGACTCGACCGGTTCCATCGATATCTTTCACTCTCAAACTCTTGTCTATGTATTCCTCAATCCTTTCTAAGAATTCAAGTTCCTCACTGGTTACAAAAGTGATAGCCTTCCCATCTTTACCTAATCGACCGGTTCTTCCTATACGATGGACATAATCTTTCTCATACCTCGGAATATCATAGTTCACCACATGGGTGATATTTTCAACATCGATTCCTCTTGCAGAAACATCAGTTGAAACCAAGATATCTATCTCACCTTTTTTGAATCGGTTCATGGTATTAGTCCTGGCTGATTGACTCATATCTCCGTGCATTGGGTGAGCTTTGTATCCGAGTCTTTGAAGTTTTTCGGATAATATTTGAGTCCATTTTTTTGTATTGGAAAATATCAGATATTTACCAGGTTCTGTATCGAGTAGAGCAGAAAGCCTGGCTAATTTATTTGATTTACCAACTCTGATAAAATACTGATCGATCCCTTTAGCAGAAACATCGTCTTCAGAGAGAAGTATCTTATGTGGATCTTCCATGTACTTCTTTGCCAACCTCAATATCTCGCTTGGCATCGTAGCTGAATAGAGCATCACCTGTTTATCACTTGAAGTATTAGAGATGATCCATCTGATATCTGGTAAGAATCCCATGTCCAGCATCCTGTCAGCTTCATCTAATACAAAAAAATCTATATTTTTAAGATCAAGTTCGCCCCTTTTCATAAGGTCGATGACCCTACCTGGGGTACCTGCTACGAAAGAAGCTTTTTTCAGCTTGTTTATCTGACGGCTGATACTAGCTCCTCCATATATGGCCACAGTTTTTAAGCCGTGATGTTTTGCAATTTTTCTAGCTTCAAGTTCGACCTGCTGTGCCAATTCTCTTGTAGGAGTCATCACTATAGCCCTTACCCCTTTGCCTCCTTCAATATCTTCAAATATAGGTATCAAAAAGGAATGTGTTTTACCCGAGCCAGTTCTAGCCTGTACCACAACGTCTTTGCCTTCTAATGCAGGTGGTATCGCTTCTGTCTGGACATCGGTAGCTCGCTCAAAATTAATATCTTCTAAAGCAGAAAGTGTATTTCTGTTTATAGAAAGTTCTTCGAATTTAGTTGTTTTACTCATAAATGTCAACCCTTTGTTTGTTAGATTTCTAATGATTATTATTAATCAATTATTAGTTCTTTGACCTTCTCACATAACGGGTCCTTTATAAACTTGCCCCTTAAAACATGTCGTTAAATTCTTGAAAAATAAGTATATTTTTCAGAGGTATTAGTTTAAAACTATCTTTTTCAATACCTTTTCTTTCCACTCTGTTGTTTCTTCTTTTTACGTTCTTTCACTTTCTTGAAATGTTTATAATATATATATCCAGTCCATCCCACCGCAGCAATAACTATCACACCTAAAATAAATAGTATAGTATCCCCCTCATAAAATGGGATAGGTGACTCTCTTTCTCGGGGCGGGAGAGGCGGGGAGTCCGTGATAGTATAGTCCTCTACATGCTCAACCGTAGTTGTTAAATTAACAAACTCCGATAATCCACTTTCACCTTCTGAATTCACGGCGGAAACAGCATAGTAATAAGTAGTGTCTTTTTCCAAATCCTTATCAACGTAATTTCGATATGCTGGAGTGACAACATCGATAAAGTTGAGATTATCTGCCGATGTACCCCTGTAAATACGGTATTCGGTAAGACTTGAACCTCCATCATCTAGAGGAGCCGACCATGTTAATCTAACCCCCTCAGTTGTTTCTTTTATTTGAAGTCCACGAGGTTCTGATGGTTTAACTGGGGATTCCCTTGGCACTACAGTTTTATATTCGCTGGGATGACTTTCACCCTCTGAATTCACAGCGGTGATATAGTAATAATAAAGCTGGTCATTGATGACACCTTCATCGAGGTAGTTCATTTGATTCACATCACTAGTTTCATAACTCAGAGTCATTTCATCTTCAGAAATTCCCCTATACAGGCGATATTCATCTATCTCAGAAATCCCTATATCCCATGGTTCCTCCCATGAAATGTCAACCCAACCATCACCAGTTTCAGCTTCGAGATATCTAGGAGGCGTAGGAGTAGTTCCACCTGCAGCCCTGTATGTATTTACAAGACCGTATCCAAAGTGTTCCTGAGGCCCTTCTAACTCTATAGCCTCATCCCAAAGCGTTTCCCTTACTTCAACGTTACTCAATTCTGGAAACGCTCCCATTTTCAACGCAGCAGCACCTGCGACATACGGACATGCCATGGAAGTCCCCCTCTTATGTCCGTATTCTCCATCGGATACTGTAGAGATTATACGATCACCGGTATCTCCTCCTGGTGCAGTCAACTCGATCCAATCTCCATAATTACTGTAGCTAGCTTTTTCTTTGTTTGAATCTATGGCCGAAACCGCCATTACAGAATTGTAGGCTGCCGGATAATACTCATCGTTGGTGTTTTGATTACCTGCTGCTGCGGTCAAAAAAATACCATCAGAATAAGCGTTGTCTATCCTCATTTCTATGAGTCTACTTAGTGGACTTCTTTTTGCTCCAAAACTCATTGAAATTATATCGGCACCGTTGTTCCTAGCGAACCGAATCGCCTCTGATACTTCCTGCCATCGACCACCTTCCTCTTCGATCACTTTCAAAGCCATAAGTTGAGCATTGGGAGCCACACTGCTTATTATACCTGCTACATGTGTTCCGTGCCCATCGTTATCCATAGGGTCGTCATTATCATTGACAAAATCATATCCGATGCCTTCCCACATCTTATCTTGTAAGTCGGGATGTGTGTAATCAACACCCGTATCTAATACTGCGATCACAACACCATCCCCCTTTTCACCCAGTTGATGAGCGTATCGAGTCCCGATCATACTCCAGGACCAGTCATCTCCGGGATAGGGGAACTCGCTCACTTCTGAAGCTTGAGTAGCCGGAGTGATAAAAATGGATCCTGATGAAATCAGAATAAATAAAATAAAAATAACGGGAACTTTTTTTGAGTTTAATATTTCTAGCATCCTTTATTACATCTCTACAACTAACAAAAAACCTTTTCCCTTAAAAACTGATTTCATCGGAACAATTGATGATATGATTCACTTTTACCCATCCCTCTAGACCATATTTAAAACCCCCCATGTTTTCAAGTAAAGTGTTAATAAGTGAAGATATATGCAGAAAATCCGGAGCATAGAAAATGAAAAATTACTCAGAAGATGAAGTCAGGGAAAATTTCAAAATATTCTTTGAAGAAGAAGGATTGACATCTGAAATTATAAGGGTAGCTGAGAACTATCCGGATGACAGATCCATCGAGATAACATACGGGGATCTGATGGACCATTTCGATGTTGAATTTCCAGAATACATACATGAAAATCCTAGAACTTGTTTGGAACTTGCCACCGAAGCGATAAACGAAATACTTGGCTCCAGCTATGAGGATACTTCTATAAGATTGAGGATAAAGGATCTACCTGCAGCCCATAACAAAGGTGTCAGGGAATTGAGGGCAGATGATCTAACCAAATTTATCGGTGTCACAGGATTAGTTAGAAAGGCTACGGAGGTCAGACCTCGTATCACGATCGCAGTTTTCCAATGTATGAGGTGTGGTGCGAAGATCAAGCAGCACCAGAATATAGGTAAAATAGAAGAGCCTATGGAATGTCAGAGTTGTGGAAAGTCAGCGAACAAGACAAGTTTCAAACTTATTTTAGAAGACTCAGAATTCACTGATTACCAAACTTTAGAGATCCAAGAAAGTCCAGAGGACCTTAGAGGTGGAGAGCAGCCCCAGAGATTGAAAGGTTGGACCAAAGAGGATATGGTCGGAATTGTCTCCCCAGGTGACAGAATAGTGATGAATGGGATATTAGACGGAACTCCGAAAAGTGGACCTGGTGGGTCTAAATCTAGAACTTTTAACATTTTCATGAGACTCAACAGTATAGAAGTTCAGGATTACGAATACAAGGATGTAAAACTCTCGGAAGAGGATAAAACGAGATAATGGAAACATCCAAAGACCCACGGCTGTTCTCAAAAATGGTTAACTCTATAGCTCCAAGTATCCAAGGTATGAAGATGATAAAAACGGGACTCGCTCTTCAATTATTCAGCGGTGTTAAAAAGAAAACCCCTGATGGTAGCAATGTAAGAGGAGATATTCACATACTTCTTGTTGGTGACCCAGGCACTGCTAAATCTCAGCTATTGAGATATATATCTGATCTGACACCCAGGGGTATGTATGCATCAGGGAAAGGGACCACAGGAGCGGGTCTCACTGCAGCAGCGGTCAGAGAGGAAGTCATGGGCGAGAGCCAGTGGATCCTTGAAGCTGGAACCCTCGTGTTAGCTGATAATGGTATCGCCGCTGTTGACGAGTTGGATAAGATGCGTGACGAAGATAGGAGTGCCATGCACGAGGCCATGGAACAGCAGAGTATATCCGTAGCAAAGGCGGGTATCAACGCTCGATTGAATTCGAGATGTGCGGTATTAGGTGCAGCAAATCCAGAATATGGGAGATTCGAAAAGCATGAAAATATCTCCCAGCAGATCAAACTACCTCCTCCTTTGATATCTAGATTTGATCTCATCTTTGCTATCATGGATAAACCCGATCAGGAGAAGGACAGAGATATAGCACAGCATATCTTGGAACTGCACCAGGTAGGTGAGAAGATGATCAATGACGATACCTATGAACCGGAAAAACGTTTTGTCCCACCATTCGAGAAGGAATTTTTAAAGAAATATGTGTCCTATGCCAAAACTGTAAATCCCATAATGACAGATGAATCTAGGGACAGACTGGAAAAATTTTACCTTGATATAAGGGCGGGAGGAGGAAGTGAAGACTCGATACCAATAACTGCTAGACAATTGGAATCACTTGTTAGATTATCTGAAGCTAGTGCAAGGGCACATCTTAGAAGGATGGTCACAAAAGAAGACGCCAAAAGAGCGATCAATGTCACAAGATACTTCCTGAACGAGGTCGCTTCTACTTCAGAAGGAGGCTTAGACATCGATTTCGTTGCTTCTGAAGTGTCATCGAGCGAAAGGACTATAATGCATGACATACGAGATGTAATCAAAGAGCTTCAACAACTCCATGAAGGTGGTGCCCCTGAAGATGAAATTATTGAGCGTGGAGAAAAAGCTGGAATATCTCCTGATAATATCAGGAAAGAACTTGAGAAGATGAGAAGGAACGGACAGATTTACTCACCTTCTCCAGGAAAATACCGATTCAGTTGAGAAAGAGATGTATAAAATGATGGTAAGTTATTGCGTGTATGACCAACAAGGAGAAAAGTTACTTGCAGCCTGTGACAAAAATCTACTAGGTGAAACTTTAGAGAAAGGCGAACTTCATCTCAATGTGAAGGAATCCTTCTACGGTGGTAACGAAATTGAGTTAGAACGATTAGTAGATCATTTCAAATCGAGTACCATAGCGAACCTTGTAGGCGAAAAAACGGTCAACAAAGCGATCGATCTAGGATTTGGATATGAAGAAGATATTCTTATGATAGAAGGGGTTCCTCATCTACAGATAGTGAGGATGTAATTTCATGTTCTGCGTAGAATGTGGAGCTGAGCCAGAAGATTTATACGATGGATTATGCAGAGACTGTTTCATCGAATCCAAGATGAAAGTCAAAGTAGATAGTCCTATCAAGATCGATATATGTCCAGTGTGCGGCAGTGTAAGAAAAAAGAATAATTGGATAGAAAACCCGGATTTAGAAGCTATAATGTTGGATAAGATCGATGATGCTATATCGATCCCTTATGAAGCGGAAAGGTACGGTTTTAATGTTGAATTTGAAGAAGAAGACCCTTATAACATAGTGGCAAACATATCGGTGAAGCTCGAAAGGGAAGAAATAGTTGCTGAACATGAAATATCAGTTAAGATAATACTAAAGAAGGTTCAATGTGAAATCTGCAGTAAGATCCACGGTAATTATTACGAGGCGATACTTCAAGTCAGACCCACAAAAAAAGAGATGACTGAGGAACAGAAAGAGTTAGTTATCAAAAAAGTGAAAAAAAGGATAGAGGTCAAGGAAGGAGAGAAAAGGAATATATTTTTGACTTCCCAAGAAGAAATTCACGGTGGGATAGATTTTTATCTCAGCGATACCGGGGTCACAAAAAATTTAGCCCGGGAGATATCGAATGCAGTGGGAGGTAGTGTAAAAAGTTCTGCCAAACTAGCCGGTAGAGAGGATGGTCAAGATATCTACAGGATGACATATTTAGTTAGAATACCTCCCTACGAATCAGGTGATTTTATCGAGGTCGAAGGTAGTATCTACAGAGTCAAGAAGCTGAAAGGAGGTACGGGAAAAGTCATTCTAAAAGATATAAAAACCGGAAAAAAAGTCAGAATGGATGACAAGGAGTTAGAAAATGCTGAAGTTTTGGGTGGTGACGAATTGATAAATAAATCCGTAGTGGTTTCAGAAAGTGAGAAAGAAATGAAACTTCTAGATCCTGAAAATTTCGATACAGTAACGGTCCTTAAACCTGAGGGGTTTGAAACAGAAGATAAAGAAGTCGATGTTATCAAGGTCAAACGGTATCTGTATATTATTGAAGAAGAAAGTAAGTAAATTTTATAGTTTAGCACCCTTTTCTTATCTTGGTTTCTATGTCAAACGAAGATGAAAAATTGATTTACACAACATGGTTCGGGGTTTTCGTAATCGAGGGAGATGATGTAACAGATAAAATCCTTTTTGATAAAGATCCAGAGATCATAGCCAAAAAAAGATTCAAGGTCAACAAAGGTGAAATTTTAGCTGAAGAAGAGGAACTTGCTCATAAATACAAATCACTTATAGTCTCTGAGAAAAGATTATCAAAATTCGGTGAAGTTGAATCTTCGGATGTATCTTTTATATCATCTGAAGATTACTCTTATCCTCAGGAATTGCTACAAGAGGCATTGACGGTCCTAGGAAGTTTAGAGTTGAGAGAGTCTTTAGATCAAGGGGAACATCTAGCAAAAGCAGTGAAAACTATACAGGACCTGAACGAGACAACAAATCTACTTATGGAAAGGTTGAGGGATTGGTATTCGATACATTATCCAGAACTACAAGAGACAGTTGATGATGAAGATTATATAAGACTTATAACGAATCACGGCAGCAGAGAGGGTATTCAAGAGAAAACT
The DNA here is from genome assembly GCA_019594235.1 of Candidatus Saliniplasma halalkaliphilum. Taxonomy (GTDB): domain Archaea; phylum Thermoplasmatota; class Thermoplasmata; order Halarchaeoplasmatales; family Halarchaeoplasmataceae; genus Saliniplasma; species Saliniplasma halalkaliphilum. The sequence goes on from JAFDTG010000006.1 coordinate 11,600, forward strand.
GGTATGGTAGATCAATCAGTTGGAAGTGATATTTCTGATACTGAAAAGAATATGTACCAAAGATTTGCAGGGATAATATTAGAGAAGAGAAAATTCAGGGGGGAGCTTTGGAGTTATGTTGAGGATTTGATGAAAGAACGAGCACCTACTTTAACTGAACTAACTGGGGTGAAGCTTGGGTCGGAATTGATAGCCCAGGCGGGTTCATTAGAGAAGTTAGCCAAGATGCCTTCAAGTACTATTCAAGTGCTAGGGGCTGAAAAGGCTTTGTTCAGTCATCTCAGTAAAGGGACTAAACCACCTAAACACGGCCTTATATTACAACATCCGTTCGTTCATAAAACGGATCTAGAACTTAGAGGAAAGATATCTAGATTGTTCGCTAACAAGATTGCAATAGGTGCTAGAATAGATTACTTCGGGAATAGGGATAAAGGGCTTGAGTTAAGAAAAGAGTTAGAAAAGAAGATAAAGAAAATAAGAGGTTGATATTCCAATTCAACCTTTTCTTATCCTTCCCTCGGGTATATCCATACCTGCGGATATATTCGGTGTAGAATGGTCGTCTTTGTAAATAGGCCCCGTCCTATATTTTTGGGTCATAGCTGGCTTCTCCTCCAGTAATTTCCAAGGCCATATCCTTGAAACGTGATCGACTCTTATATAGACCTCTTCAAGATGTACTGCAGTCCAGTCGATGAATCCGTATCTTTCATCTTTTGACTCAACTTTTTCTTTAAAGTCTGAATCGGTATCCTCACTAACCTCCTCCCAGTTGATCTCACTAGAAGAACCTTGATAAACTTCAGTCAAGACCAAAGTGTTTTTATCAAACTCTTTCAGAGTACCTATAAAAGAGAGTCCATCGTCCATAACCACAACCAAACTCCCACCAATTAATTTTTTGAGTTTCTTCTCTAACATTGAATCTATCATATTCGGGCACCTCAATAAAATATATGGGTTTGCAGTTATTAAAACTTTTTCATCTTTGATTTTTATCAACGACGGATTCAACAGTATTAAGTATCGATTCCAGTTTCCCTTCTAGAATATTGACACGACATTTTAATTCTGAGTTCTCTTTTTTTAACTCTTCGAATCTTTTCCTGAGCAGAGAATTTGGACCTGGGGATATATGTTCATTCATTTTAGAAACGTTTTCTACATCTGAGATATCGTAATTTTTTAGATAATATTTGAGTTTGATCTGTACTTCAACGATATTATTCGTCTGTATATCGTAATAAACACTTTTCTTTCCTATATTCAAAAGATTTTTGTGGAGTTCAAGATCCCTAGTCACCATTATATCGTCTTCTTCCATCTTGTCAACTAGTTTTAGATCTAGTATTCCTTTGTATTCATCATCTACGTCAATAATATCTGCGTGGTTTTGCGTCTCTGTTATCTCTTCTTTGATATCGCTAGGGAGGTTCTCGTCAAGTATTATACGCATAATCAGCAATTTAAAGAGTGAGTAATTATATCTTTCCATAAGGATGTTCTAATAGAAAGATTTTTATTGGTAAAAACTCATTTCACACTGTGATAATATGGTAGTTAAAATCGATGAGGATGCCTGTATAGCCTGTGGGTTGTGTGAAGAAGCATGTCCTGTAGATGCTCTTACGGTAGAAGATGTGGCCAAAGTAGATGCTGATAAGTGCGAGGACATAGGAGATTGCGTGGAAGTCTGTCCTGTAGATGCACTTTCTTTATAAAAATCAGTAAAACTTTTATATACTACACGCCTCACATCCGTCGTGATAATATGGTAGTAAAAGTAGATGAAGATGCGTGTATAGCATGCGGCCAATGTGAACCCGAATGTCCAGTGGAAGCCATAACAGTTGAAGAAGTGGCCATCATAGATGAGGATACCTGCATTGATTGTGGTAACTGCATCGATGTGTGTCCGGTTGATGCTTTAAGCCTGTAAAAACTTTTCACGGGCCTTCAAAGGTCCATCTTAATTTTTCTGTTTATTCAATTTTTTCTATGATGATATTGCTTTCTTCTAACATCTCTTTTGAAAGCTCATCTGGATATCCCTCTTTATAGACCACTCTTTTGATATCTGCATTGATCAATATCTTCATGCACAAAACACATGGATGATGGGTACAATACAAAGTCCCATTTTTCACACTAACCCCAAAAACAGCTGCTTGTATTACAGCGTTCTGTTCTGCATGTACACCGCGGCACAGCTCGTGTCTAGTCCCCGATTTAACTTTCATCTTTTCTCTTCTACATCCTACCTCTTCACAGTGGGGTAATTCCTTTGGTGCCCCGTTATATCCAGTACTCAAAACTTGTTTGTCTTTTACTATTACTGCACCAACTTTTCTTCGAAGGCAGGTTGAACGAGATGCTGCAAGTTCTGCCATTGCCATGAAATACTCGTCTACTGTAGGTCTATTCATCGTTACCAACTAAACTCTTTTACTTTAATTAACTTTCGAATGAAACATAATAGAAGCGAAGTTTTATAAATATTGAATATATTCTACAGGACTACTTATAAGATACGAAAAAATTCGAGGAGGGATACGTTTGTTTGATATAAAAGTGCAAAATATTGTTGCTTCAGTCACACTCGGAAAATCTTTCGATTTAGATGAGATATGCGAAACATTAGAAGGAGCTGAGTACGAGCCAGAGAAATTCAGAGGAGTTATTTATAAACTTAGAAAACCGGGTATAAGAACGTCGGTTTTGCTTTTTGGAAGTGGAAAGATGGTCTGTACGGGTGCTAAGATCGAGGATGAGATATATGGAACCGTGGAACACCTTAAGAAGGTTTTAACAGAAAACGACATCGAAGTACTAGATGAACCAGAAATACAAATTCAAAATATTGTTGCAACAACTGACCTGGGAGGTACTCTAAATCTAACTTCGATAGCCATTTCTTTGGGATTAGAAAAGACGGAATACGAACCTGAACAGTTCCCAGGTTTGGTTTACAGGATGAATGATCCGAAACTCGTAATGTTATTCTTCGGTTCTGGTAAGGTTGTATGCACGGGTGGCAAGAATATAGAAGATATCGAAAAAGGTGTTCAAAAAGTGTATGAGGAACTTACTAAAACTGGTTTACTTCGTGAGAAAAATAATTAATAAAAGTTCAACTTAGTTGGATTTGACATGGAAAAATATCAGAAAGAGATAGTTTCGATTTTAAAAGATACTGTCGTAGCTTTAATAATTCTTGGCATCATACTTAGTTCACTTTATATCTATACTGGAAGATGGCCACCTATGGTCGTAGTCGAGTCCCCAAGCATGAGTCACGGTGAAGATGATCCTCCTGCTAGTCAGTTAGGAGTGATCGATACAGGAGATATAGTAGCCGTTAAGAAAGTCAATACTCGTGAAAATATAGTTACCTATGTAGAGGGTAGAGGAATAGGTCATAGAACTTATGGACAATATGGTGATGTGATAGTTTTCCGTCCAGATGGCTCTGAGGAACATACACCAGTCATTCATCGTCCCGTTTTGTTTTTAGAATACAATGAAACAGTTGAGGGTTTCGATATTACGAATCTTTCCGATCTACAATACGGAGTAGATTGGGAAACAAGCGAAGGTGAAACTGTTTACGGTCTTACAGAAACGGTCTACATTTACGATTATGGGCATAGAGATGTAACATTGGTTATCAATTTAGAAAGGTTCGTTGAATATGAACACTCAGGCTTTATCACTATGGGAGATAACAACCTAAGAAGCGATCAAGGTATAATCGATCAGGGTAACCTGCGTAATATAAACGAACCTATTAAATTAGAATGGGTTGAAGGTAAAGCTAGAGGTGAATTACCTTGGTTCGGTTCCATAAAATTGGTATATATAGGTAGGACTGATAGTGTACCTACCAATACATGGAGAAACCTTGTAATCTCGATCGTACTACTTATTTCGATTCCAATAATTTTAGAATACGCCGTTGAATATTATCAAAATAATTACAAAGGAAGTAATGATAACTCGAAAGGAACAGATAAAAACTCTGAAGCTAGTGAAAAGTCAGAGAGGAAAAAAATAATAAGAATAAAGGAAAAATAGTTTTTCGAAATTTTTTAAATAAGTTTCGTCTGTTTTACTGAGGAAAGAGACAATTGTTCCACAGGTTTTATACTTTCGTCATCCTCGATAATTTCTAAGGTTTCACCGTTCTGGACACTAGCTTGTATCTCTCTAGTTCTTCCTCTTCTACCGAAAGATTTTACTCTTGCATTTATCAAACCCAACATGTCTAATTCCGAAATTAGGTCGGTTATTCTTCTTTGGGTTAGTGGATCCATACCCGAACGGATGCACAGTTCTTTATAACCTGCATAGACTTCACCGGTAGTCATCTTATCGTTTCCGTTCTTTTCATTAAGAAGTATGGAATACAAGACTAATTTTGAATGGGTGGGCAGTGTAGTAACAGCCTCTCGGACACAATCCTGTTCGATCTTATTCTTAGCTTTATAGACGTGGTTAGTATCTATCTTATTACAATTTTCCCTTTCTGCAATTTCTGTAGATACACGTAAAAGATCCAAAGCTCTTCTCGCATCTCCGTGCTCTTGAGCTGCTAAAGCAGAACAAAGTGAGGTGACTTCCCCGTTGATGATATTCTTCTCGAATGCTTTGTTAGCTCTGTTAGTTAGAATATCTTTCAACTGATCTGCATTGTATGGTGGGAAAATTAATTTTTCTTCACCTAAGCGGCTTCTGACTCGAGGGTCCAAAAATTCAGTAAATTTGAGATTGTTAGATATCCCTATCAAACTCACTTTACTTTTCTCCAACTCAGAGTTTATCTTCGATAGATGATACAGAACTGAATCACCACTCTTAGAAACAAGCTTATCTAACTCATCAAGTATGATAACGACGACTCTTGGCTTCTCGTCGATTCTTTCCTTGAGAGATTCATAAACTTTTTCCATTGGCCATCCAGTGAATGGTATCTGTTTACTCCACTTCTCAACGAACTTGTTTCCTATATTTTTCATTACCCCATAATGGGTGTCTACTACCTCACAATTGATATAGGCATATTCTACACGATTAATATTCTCATCATCGAAATCTCCCTCTAGATTGCTCTCTGCGCTTTCTTTTTTCAATCGATTTATCTCTCTTTCTAGATAACGAACTACTGCTGTTTTACCGGTCCCGGTTTTACCGAAGATCAGTACATTAGAGGGTCGATTTCCTCTAAGTGCCGTTACCATGATGGATGCTAAATCGTTGATATATTTCTCCCGATGAGGTAGCTCCTCTGGTATATACGAGGGGCGTAGGATATCTCTATCTCCCTTGAATAAAGGCTTCGAATTTATGTAACTGCTGAATACGTTTCCTTCCATTTTTATCTCCCCCTGAAATCTCTAGAAGCCTTCTGGGCTTGAAGGCTTTGAACGATCCTTTTTATATGATCGTCATTTTGATCATCAGGGCTATATTTTGATGCCCCCTATATTTCATGTGGAAATCAAGACATAAATTTTACAGGTACTAAACCTATCATTTTTACTTGATTTCACCGTGTTAGGGGTTTTAACTAGGGAAATCTAAGGATGTACTAATCTATAAAAAATCTTTCGTCAGACGCTTCCTGGTGGGAATCCTTAAGGAAATTTAAAAGAAGTTGTATGACACTTTATATAGGTTTATATAGTAGTAAATGACGATAATAATTAATATCTATATATATATTATCTCATATCGTCACTCGCCGGCGGCGTTTTTCCGCCGAAAAGTCGATTTTCCGTAAAATCAAAACATCAATCTCCGATTTCATCTGCAGATATATCAAACGATTTCACAATTTTTGGCGGATAACAGTCATTTTCGATCATTTCTTTCAATATTCGTGCAGTTTGCTTTGCTTGTTTTGTAAGATCCTTAGATAAATCAAAGGCCTGAAATTCATCGAGATCTAAAATTATGTAACTTCCATCTAGATCCACCCAAAAATCCAAGAATAAATCCACGGCTTCGTAACCATCCTTGATCCGATTCGGAGGAGTTCGAATATCTGAGTAATATCCTACAAAATTTTTCTTATAATCATATATCTTGACAACGTTGTACCATCTATCTAAAATATCAAACAACACCCCATAGTATCCATCTTTAATCAGAATACGAGAATCAAAAGGGGAAAATGGTTTTTTTAGGCGGAATCGAAAGGTGGATACGATCACATCCTCTCTATCCGCCAATAGAGTCTGTTCCCACTCTCTAGTTTCTCCACCGGGTTTATGATATCGGAGAAGTACCATCATTCCTCAACAGGTCCAATCGGGAATATGGTTTTGTCGTAGTACTCGTTGGTAACTTCCGCTAGAGCTGTGTATATCGCACTAAATCCGCAGAAGATACCTTCTATACCTGCTATTGTGTAAACGATCTGACCTGCATCAGTATTCGGACCGATAGCGTAGGCAGTAGCTAGCAGGAAGAACAGTATCGTCAATGTTGAGAAAACCACTTGAAGAGCTCTATTCAACTTAAGCGTCGAAAGGAACATCCATCCTGTGAAAAGTCCCCACATAGCAAGGTAAGCTGCAGTAGCAGTATGACCTGGTGCTTCAATACCTTCAACAACCGCGGGTATAATACGTATACCTACGAAAGTAAGCCAAAACAGGCCGTAAGAACTGAAAGCGACCGCTGCGAAAGTGTTATTCTGTTTGATCTCCCACCAACCAGCTATCAGTTGTGCGAAACCTCCGTAGAATATGCCCATAGCGAGAATCATACCTCCAAGGGGAATAATGCCCGCGTTATGAATGTTCAACAGTACAGTAGTCATACCGAAACCCATCAAACCTAGAGGGGCGACATTTGCTAATTTATTTTCTTCAGCCATATAATCACTTCTTGGTAAAATATTTGGTATATATAGTATTTATCAAGACTTCTTTGCTTTCTTCTTTGCCCTTTTTCGTCTTTTTTTAGCATTGAATCCAGTAGCTCTTTCCAAGAAATCATTCCATTTAGAAATGGTCTCCATGGCTTCCTGTTCGTCGGCATCTTCATCCATCTCGATATCAACCCGGAGACCGGTTCTGCCTTCAGTCCAGACTTCAAGATGATCTATAGCTCCGTAAGATGTCTCCAGTTTTTCATCTTTTTCTTCAACATCCTCGAAGATCTCATCCATCAATTCCTTCAATTGGTCACCTTCTATATTCTTGAAATGACCTCTTTTTACGTCGTATTTGTTCTTTCCCATGTTATCACTCCGTGTATATATTTGAGAGGAGATTAGAAAAGTAACTCATATAATTTTTCATCTGTTTTTTAGGTGTACTTTTTCAAAGGTGTAAAACGTATGATAAAGAGTGATAAAGTTTATTGGACAAAAGAAAATTCATAATAACATGAGCAAGTTCGACCCAGAACACGCGGATCATCTAGATTCCAAAGAAAGACGAGAAAGATTAGCACCAGATGATATATTTTCATTGTTAGATATAGAAAAAAATGATGCTGTCCTAGACTTTGGAGCGGGAACTGGATTCTTGACTTTTCCCATATCTGAGAGGTTAACGGTTGGGAAAGTTTACGCCGTAGATGTTCAGGAAGAGATGCTTGAAAAGTTGAGGAAGAAGTGCCAAGAGGACGGATGTGGAAATATAGAAGTCCTATTGAACGAAGAAGGGAGCATTCCAATTCAAGACGACGAAATCGATAAGGCTTTTTTGATAAATGTTCTCCACGAAATTGATGATGAAGCCACTTTCGAAGAACTTTACAGAGTGATTAAAGAGGACGGTAAAATGTGTGTTGTGGATTGGGATAAAGAGGGAGAAACTAGTCACGGTCCTCCTGCATCGGAACGCTTTTCATTAGAAGAAGCGATAGAACTGCTTGAAAGATATGGTTTTGCTCCAATTAAATCTTATAAAAATTTGGATCATTTTTTTGTTTCACTTCAAAAGTAACTCAGTAAAAGAAGGTTAGAACCGCCCATAAAACTGATAGTATACCAACGCTGATGAATATAGTATTCAATCCAAAGAATATCAAAAGCAGGCCGATAATTATAGGGGCCGCAGTCATTCCGATGTATTTCATCATGTTGAAAGTGGCTATAACAGATCCAGAGAGTTCCGGTGGAGATAACTTGGTAACTCGGTTGTATATCGTCGGGGAAACGATACCCATACCTATTCCGTATGTTATGAAACTAACAGTCACTAAATAACTCCCAACATTCCAGAAAGGTAGGAATAGGAAACTTAAAGATACCAGCAAAAAACCTAATGAAGCCCTTTTCCGCCAATCTAGATAACCAGCGATAAATTCAGCTCTAGAAGCTAAAATGGCACCAAAAGCGCCTTGGATAGAGAGGGCAAATCCGCTGAAAAGTTCACCAAAACCATGTGTTTTGAAAAGGTAGATTGGAAGATAAGTTACCAAAGCGTAAAGTAGAAAAAATATAATGAATGAGTGTACCATCACGTTCCTAATATTTTTGATCTTTAATGTCGATACCAATGATTTAGCGTATTCCAGAGCAGAACTTGATTTTACATTCCTTGAGTTTTTTGCAGGTCTGGTTTCAGGGAGTGTGAAATAAAAGAAAAGGGCTAGAAAGATTGATAGACCATAGACTGCGAAGACTAATCTCCAATCTATCGAGGCGAGAGTACCTCCTATAGTTGGAATTATAACCGCCCCTAAAGAAATAGTTCCACTCAGGTATCCCATGAATTTCAGTCTTTTATCCCCCGTAAAAAGATCGCCGATGACTGTCATGGCTACTGGAACAAGTCCAGCTATTCCGATACCTTGTATGAATCTTAGTAGTAATAACGCGTGAAAGTTTGGAACAAAAATTATGGCTAAGCCAGTAATCCCGTCGATGAGTAGACAGGTTATACCAACTTTTCTCCGGCCCACGGCATCGATAAGATACCCTATAAATGGAAGGCTGATCGCGGCCGATAACGTATATAGACTTAAAATCAATCCGATCTGTTCGTCTGGTGCATCGAACGCCCGACCAATAGTGGGCAGACCAGGTGCTACTAAACCGCCTCCCATCACTCCGAAGGCTCCCATTATCATGAGCGTGATTATCACGAATTTTGAAACATGCCCTCTATCTGTTATCAACCACTTCACATCCGATATAATTTCAACTGTTTTTTAGTAGATTGAAAAGTCTAGATATGGATTAAATTTTTCCTTATTTTAAATGTTCGTCCGAATCCGAAAAGTCCTCTTCATCTGATCTGAACAGTTCTTTTTCTTTCTGAGTAGATCTTCTTACCACGAACTCACAGAGGTCATCACCTGCAGGCATGGCCCTCTTGTGGATCTGGATGTAATCCTCATTGAACCCCATGTATTTTGCTGGATCTACGTAACAGTACAGTTTTCCGAGTTCTTCTTCTCCATATTCCCGCCATAACTTTCCCATTGCACATCCGTAAAGTTTCATGGAATCCCCTCTACCCTTTAAATCAGAATGCATTCCAAACCTTGGGATTCTTAACTTATCTCCTTTACTGAAATTCTCCGGAATAGGCTCTAATCCTTTCTCTTCTACCTCTTTCCTCCTTTTCTCTCCTATCCACCTACCGTATCTTTTGATGGATTTTAAAATCACTTCTTTACCCCGCTCTTCACCCAACTCTTCAGTGAGAGTTTTTGCATAAACTAAGTGAAGTAAAGCTAACCGTTTACTGACCAATTCTACTTCTTTAGCGGCCTCTTCGATGTCTATTTTCTTTTCAGTCATAGTACTAACATAGTTTATTATTTTTATAATACTTATCTTGGATTCACTTGTTTTAACACTGTTTGAAGAAAGTATAACCAACTTCAAAACTCCGAATCGTAGTCCTGTGTGGAATATCCATTTCAGATATTAGGACCGTTGAATTCTACATCCATAATTCCTTTTAGGCATTCTAGATTTTTCAATTCTGATCCTGCTGAATCATCATCATCCAATATATTCCATATCTTGGGCCATACCGATTAATACAAAATCTGTTAAAGTGTGAGAAACATATATGTATTACGTTAAGTATATAATGTATTACAAGGTGAGTACATGAGCAAGGCTATATCTCTCAGGATGTCTGAGTCTTTAAAGAAACAGATCGATGAAATGGCGGAAGAGGAGTCCAAAGATAAATCGACTCTTATCAGAGAGTTGATAAAGTCTGGTTTGAAAGAGAAGAGGATAGAGAATGCTTTAAAAAAATATGAGAAAGGAGAAGTTACCCTTTGGAAAGCTGCAACTATGTCACAGGTATCGTTGAGAAACATGATGAAACTTCTGAAGAATAGAAAAATTGAGGCACAATACGGGATAGAGGAATTAGAAGAAGATTTAAAGGCACTAGGTGAATAATTTGAAAGTGATTCTAGATGCTACTCCACTTATCTATTTAGCTAAGCTCGGAAAAATTAAGCTGTTAAAAAAGTTATTCGATGAAGTTTTAGTTCCTGAGAAGGTCTATCAAGAAGTAGTAGTAATCGGAAAAAAAGAAGGTTATTCTGATTCTCTTATAGTTGAAAATGCGATAAAAGAAGGTTGGATATTTGTTGAGAGCGTCCAGTCGGATAAGAATCTTGAAGACCATGCTCCAGAATTAGATTTAGGGGAAATAGAAGTCTTAGGTTTGGGAGAGAGGTACAAAGAAGACGAAATATTACTTCTTATCGATGACGCTGCCGGAAGGAAACTTGCAGCAGCATTTGGATTTGATGTTAAGGGTACGATCTACGTTCTTTTGAAAGGGTATAAAAATGGGATTCTGTCAAAAAAAGAAACCAAGGAATTATTAAATAAATTGATTCAAAATGGATTTAGATTGTCGCCAGAAGTCTATTCAAGGCTGCTCAAAGAGCTTTAACGAATTATTTCTTTACCACACCTATGACATTTATCTAACGTTATAGAAATAGGTTTTTTACATAAATCACAAGTCCACCTTTCTTTTTCTTCCTTTAGCCAATCTTCCGTTTTTCCATTTTTTATCATTTGGAGATTTTCAATTAAGTTTTCTCCCTTTTCAAGGTTTGATCTATACCATTTTATAAATCTTTCACATTTGGGGTAATCCTCACATTCATAGCAGTATATTATCTCTTTACTTTCTAAACAATTAATGATTGCACAATTTTTCCCCCACTGTCTATCGCCGTCCCATCCATTATCTAAAACTTTTTGACATCCATGGCACCTAACTTTTTCGAAATCACATTCAGTTCTTCTAGCGATCTCATTCCTCAAATCGTCAGAATCATGATATGCCCTGTATATTATACATGACCCACAGTAATGTCCACATCTCCCGACTAGATTTTTTTCCTGCATGGAATTAAGTTTTAGTGAATTCCGACGATATAACTTTTCCTGAATGTATTTGTGGACTCATTTATCAGTGCATCAATCACAAGATTTATATTTTTGTAGTAATTTTGCATAACCATGACTCATGAATATACAAGTATCGTTCATTGGAGCGATAAGGATGACGAGCACGGCAGCATAAGCATGGATTGTGGCTACGCTTGTGGATTTAATAAACCCGTAGAGTTCGGTGGAGCAGAAGGCATGATGAACCCAGAAGATGCCTTCGTTGGTTCATTGGCTATGTGTTATTCCATAACTTTCAAATCTACCCTAGAAAAGATGAGGATTGAGATTGTGAATTTCGAATTAGAAACTAAAGGGATCCTTGAAGATACTGATGAAGACAGTATGATCACTAAAATAGACCTGATTCCAAGAGTTCAAATGAAAAACAAAGATGATCGGAAAAAGATTGAAAGGGCTTTGAAATTAGCTAAAAAGAACTGTCTCATATCAAAAAGCATGAAATCGGATATAGTGTTGAAACCGGAGATACAATAAAGCTTCTTTATGGACCTATCGTTCGGCAATTTTAAACTAAAGATAGAAGGCGACCTTGATCTATGGGGTTTTATGGGTACTGCAGATGTTCCACCGGGTTTTCAGAACATCAGAATCAAAATAGATAACATCGAAGGTATACCCGATGACAGAATGGATGAGTTCATTAAAAAGATTCAGAGCAGGTGTCCTATCTAAAATACTCTAAAAAGAAAACTAGACGTAGAGATAGAAAGGTAAACGGTTATTAAAATCAAAAACCAATTCTTCCTCTTTTTTTATAATAGGTTATTAAACATTCGATTTACCTTTTAAACCATTAAGTTAATATAGGATTTTTTACTTATAATTGATTGATTGGATAAAGGGTGGATCCAAGGTGAAAGATAAGACGATTTACTTAGGTATCATAATCGTTAACGCAGCTATTTTAGTCACAGCTGGAGCTTACCTGCCCGTTGAAGATGAATTTAAAGGGGAGTCTATAGATTTTGAGGTAATAAATTTAGGTTTAATATCTAACAAAAGGACAAATAGAACGGAAGCCTTTATCATAAATAGTCATGAAGAGTATGAAAGGATCGTTGGAAGAATCGACAATGAAACAGAGATAAATTTAGAAGAAAATTCAGTATTAGCTGTACTTCTCGGTCAAAGGCGCACCGGTGGTTATCGTATTGAAATTGATGAAATAAGAGAAAAGGATGATAGGTTAGTAATCCATGCTACAGAAACTAGACCAGGGGACGGTTGTGGAGTGATTCAGGTTTTGACATATCCATATGAGGCGGTTTTAATTGAAAACATTGAAGAAGAAACTGAAGTTGAGATAAATCTTACAGTAGAAACTCGTGACTGTGAGTGACGTATTGATCTAGACTGTGATTTTAACGTTCTAATAAACATTATACTTCTTTACTTCTTATAGTTGGTCTAAACCATTTTTAATACTGCTACAGCAAGGAGAATTATGCCTATCAGTAAGATTATCACACCATGCCAAAAATAGGGATGTACCTCCTCACTAATATCTGCGATCCCCCAACTAGCTTCCGATCCTGGCCCTCCAGCGGGCTCAATATAAGCCATAGCTGCGATCCCAGCAACTATCAAGATAACTCCCAGCAGGATCACAATGATCTTCTTGTCCATGTATATGATAATATTTATTATGAAATATAAACTTTCCTTACTTTTTAAACATTGATCAAAACTATTTTAGGACATAATAATCTATTGGAAATTTTTATTAAGTTAATAAATGATTGACACCCAAACCAAGATCCGAGATCATCAGAGGGAAAAGATGTCAAGTGCCATAGCTTATCCGACCAACTTCGCCATCATCTTCGTTGCAGCTACATTGGTTGGTTATGTTGCTCATAGATTAGGGCAGCCTACTATCGTAGCATACATTTTAACTGGTGTCATTCTAGGGCCGGTTGGTCTCAATATCGTTGTTGAAGAAGGATTAGTAGAGATCATGTCCAGTCTGGGTTTAGGATTTCTTCTTTTTCTTCTAGGCATCAAGATGCATTTCGAAGAGGTCAAAAAAATATTTCGCCCCATAGTAAATATAGCTGGGAGTCAGATAGTACTGCAGCAGTCCCTGGCTTTTTTAGTGGCGTATCTACTTGGTTTCCCATTATGGCAGGCATTTGTGATAGGATTGTGTACGATATTCGGTGCTACACCGGTCATAGTAAAAGTGCTCACTGATAAAGATGAGATCCGAACGTTACCCGGAAGGATAAATGTAGGTGTCTTGATAGGTCAGGATATTTATCTGGTACTAGCTTTAGCACTATTGGGTATAGGTACCTTAGCAGAACCACTAGAAGTTGCTACAACGGTGATCAAAATACTGATATTAATAGGGGCCATAAGTATTGTTACAATCGTTTCATCCCGTTATGTACTTCCTAAAATTTTTAAAAAGATAGCAGATAACAAAGAGGTTTTTTTCTTATTTACCATAGCATGGGCCTTTCTATTCATTTATGCCTCCAAGCGACTTGAATTATCCATAGAAGTAGGTGCCTTCCTAGCAGGGCTCGGCCTTGCTCAATTGCCGTACAGTAGAGAATTGGAAGACCGTATCAAACCCATAACTGATTTTTTCATACTGGTTTTCTTTTCTACCATAGGATTACGATTAGTTGCTGACGAGCTTTTCTATTACTGGAGGGAAGCAATCATAGCTTCGGTCATCTTGGTATTCGGGAATTTCTTGATAATATTTTATTTGATATACAAAGAGGATTTCTCCGTTAAAACCTCCTTCATAGGCAGTATCAACATGATACAGGTCAGCGAGTTTTCTTTGGTAGTCGGGGCATTAGCGGTAGCTCAGGGTTTTATCGAGATAGAAGTACTAGGTTACCTGAGTCTTATGGCTCTAATGACTATGAGTGCTTCTACTTACGTCATAGCTAATAACCATAAGATCTACGAACGTGTGAAACATTTGTTTAAAAGATTAGATACTGAAAGAAAGGATGTGGATATCAAGGAGTACAGTGGACACGCAGTGGTTATAGGATATGATATTTTAGCTGAAAAACTTGTACCCGTACTAGAAAAGCATTTCGAACATGTACTCATCCTTGACAGCAATGCTGAAAAAATAGAAAAATTGGATAACCGGGGTCTAGACAATATTTATGGTGATTTTAGATACGGGGAAGTAAGGAGAGCTTTAAATCTTAAAGAAGCTAGTTTTGTTTTCAGTTCTATTTCAGATATTAATTTAAATTCAATGTTATTAGACAATGTTGGATCGAGTACCAATGTATTCATAGAATGTGAATGGGAGGAGGACTCTGATAAATTATATGGGATGGGTGCGGATCATGTTTTACTTATTAACGAAGTATCTGCATTACAGCTTTTCAAATATATTGAAGATTACTTGAGGGATACGGATGATCAAGGAACTGGAGGTGGAATGAGAGATGGCAGTTGAGGTAGTAGAGCCCGTATTAGATTTAGCTATAGTGTTCATTATTATAGGCGGTTTTCTGCTAATATCTAATCACTTTTCACTTCCATCTATTCCTACATTCATATTAGCTGGTATCCTCGCAGGATTTTTTATCGATCAAGAAAACATATTCGAATTGGCCCGCTGGGGTGTTGCGTTCTTAGTGTTTGCTTTCGGTGTTTCAGTAGATTTTAAGGAGATCAAAACTGTGTTATGGGAAAGTGAATATGCTGTAAGTATTCAGATATTGATAATAGGGTCTTTAAGTATAATTATAGGTCTGATGATAGGTTTTGATCAAATCAATTCTCTTTACTTTGCAGCTGCAGTTATCCTCAGTTCTACCATGGTAGGTTTTAAATTAGCAGGCCATGAAGGTAAAACTAGATTGGTCCGTGGTCGGTTATCTGAAACAATTCAATTCACAGATGATATCTTAGCTGTGTTTCTTATATTGTTCCTCGGTGCAGTATCTATTAGAGGTCTTACACCTATACCTATTTTAAGAAACTTGATCATTGGAATTATTTTGTTGGTCATAGCCATGTTGATATACAATTATGGCTTTGAATATATAGTAAGTTTAGCTGGTGATTCAGAAGAGTTATCTCTTATGAGTAGTATTTCATTACTTATCATATTCATCTCGATAAGTGAATATTTTGGTATCTCGATAGCTGTTGGGGCATTTATAGCGGGATTAGCTGTAAAGATAGAACCAGTTAAATCTACAGAG
>JAFDTG010000021.1 GCA_019594235.1 Candidatus Saliniplasma halalkaliphilum
CCCTTGGATCATTATTTATTATCTTATCGATAGCCATCTTATCCTTTTTCTTGGCAGTCTCTTGGACGACATAGTGAGAGAAATCTGTAGAAGCAACTACAAGGATTTCTTTATCATCGCTTATATCATTAATTTTCTTTCCTACCTCTTCGGCCGTCTTATAATTCTGTATGTTGAAGGAAAGTGGCACCATTTTGATATCATCCCAGAGGTACTGTATAAATGGAAGCTGAACTTCCAAAGAATGTTCACCCATGTGAGCGGTATCGTTCATCTCTATTACTCCGCCGACTAACTCATCTGCAACTTCCCTGTCCACTTTAACATTACCAAAAGGTGTTTGAAAATCTTGATCTGTAACAGATACGGAAGCTCCCATGCCTCTGTGGTTAGGCCCTAATATTATAAACAAATCCGGTTTACCATCCTCATAAACTTCTTTATAGGCGTGTGCAGCTACAGGTCCTGAATAAGCAAATCCAGCATGGGGAGAAACTATACCTTTTATATTATGGAGCTTTCCTTCATTTTCAGGGATCTTACCGGGTCCTAATTCATGTAAAAAACATTCTTCGATCTTTTTCTTAAGGGACTTTTCAGAACCGGGATAGAACTGTCCAGCAACTGCAGGTTTCCTAACCATGATCTCACCATTTCAGACAATGAAATAGTACATACTTAAATCTGTCGAAAGGACGTTTGAAAGAAAAACAAATAAGTCCCCTGTTTCATCTTGTGTAACATATGATCGAGATCGACGGTTCCTACGGCGAAGGTGGAGGTCAGATACTCAGAACAGCGGTAGCCATGTCCATGATCACAGATACGAAAATCAAAGTCAACAATATCAGGGCCAACCGACCAAATCCAGGTCTTTCACATCAGCATCTTAAATCTCTAGAAGCCGCAGTTGGCATCAGTAACGGAAGTGCAAGAGGACTGGAAAAAGGTTCGAAAAGTGTAGAGTTTGAGCCTGGAGATATAGAGGGAGGTTTCTATCGGTTCGATATCGGTACTGCAGGTAGTGTTACACTGATGCTTCAAGCACTACTACCTCCTGCAGTTATATCTGGAAAAGATCTGACCATAGAATTGAAAGGAGGAACCGACGTCAAATGGTCTCCACCCTATGATTACTTCGAAAATGTTTTTCTTAAACATCTAGAAGATATTGGTTGTGAGGTAAATTCAAAGTTGATCAAAAGAGGACACTACCCTAAAGGGGGCGGTAAGATCAGAGTTGATATCTCGTCGGGTGATTTAAAAAAACCAGAATACTCTACAGAAGTGTCTGAGATCAAAGGTAAAGCTTTCGTTACAGACCTCCCGGATCACATAATGGAAAGGATGAAGAGATCCGTTCTAAAAGAATTCCTTGATATCCCAGTATCTATCAAAACAGGATCTTACAGTTCAAGCAGTCCGGGAACAGGTATAACTATCTGGACTGAAGGAGAAAGAACCTTAGGCTGTGGGAAACTTGGTGAGAAGGGAGTTCCCGCTGAAAAAGTGGGAAAAGAAGCCGCTGATACACTTAAAAAATTAATCTCAAATGATGTGCATTTGGATAATTGGAGCTCGGATCAGCTGGTACCGTTCCTATCTATAGTTAAAGACCACGGCGAATTGACGGTTCTAGAAAAAACAGGACACCTGGAAACCAATATATGGGTTGTTAACAAATTTGTAAAAGATAGTATAAGTTTGAAAAGGATCGATGATCATTATTTATTGAAGTATTAGAGGGCGATATGAATGAAACCTAAAGTGATCGTGAACGTAGCCATGTCCGCCGACGGCAAGATAGCATTACCTGACAGGAGTGAGGTCAAGATATCCGGTGAAGAGGATTTCAAAAGAGTTCACGAACTGAGAAATGATGTAGACGCAATTTTAGTGGGTATAGGGACGGTGTTAGCGGATGATCCAAAACTCACGGTTAAAGATAGGTTTGTAGAAGATCCTAAACATCCATTGAAAATAGTTCTCGATTCTAAAGATCGAACACCTAAAGATGCAAAATTGTTTCGAGAAGGAGATTTTCTTATCGCAACTACGAAAAAGATAGACCAGGATGGTTGGATCAAGTGTGGAGATGGTAACAAAGTAGATCTATCGAAATTGATGAAAATCTTGGAAAAGAAAGGTATTGAAAGTGTTCTAGTCGAGGGAGGAGGTGAAGTGATATATTCCTTCTTGAAAGAAAGATTAGTCGATGAGTACTATGTATTCGTAGGAAGCATGGTGATAGGTGGGAGAAACTCTCCAACTCCTGCCGATGGAATGGGTGCCCAAGATATAGATGATATAATAAGTCTAAGGCTGTACGATCATCAAACTTTAGACGATGGTATGTTACTCAAATATCGAGTGGAGTATCATGACTAAATTTTTAGTGGATAGGATGCTGGGACAGACGACGAAATGGCTGAGATTCATGGGCATCGATGCAAAATATGCGCCAAAGGGTGACGACGAGAAACTCTTAGAGATCGCAGAAGAGGAGGATAGGGTTTTAATAACTCGTGATAAGGAATTGGCTAACAACGATAGAGTCATGCTCGTTGAAAAGGCACCTCCGGAGGAGATCATCCCTAAAATATTGAAGATATATGACACAGAATTGAAACCTCTTACTAGATGTTCGAACTGTAACACCTTAGTTGAGAAAATAGAAAAACAAGAAATTATCGGTAAAGTACCCGAGGGAGTCTTAGAAAGAAACGACGAGTTCTGGATCTGTGATGGATGCGGTAAAGTGTATTGGAAAGGTACCCATTGGGAAAATATACTTAAAAAGATAGATAAGATGAAAGAAAAGTTTTGAAGGGTTCACTCTTTTTTCACATTTTTACCGTTTCTAGCCCATAGCATCAGTGCTGAAGGTAGTATGAATACTGCAGCCAAGAAACTGTAAGTTATGGCCAAAGCCGTGATATAACCGAACTGTGATAGAGGTAAAATATCAGAGGTCGAAAGTATTCCAAAGGCAGCAACCGTTGTCATGGCTGAACCGAAAAGGGCTGCTCCCGTATTCTGGACCGTTTCATGTACAGCCCCATAAAGGTCAGAGTTCAAACGTTCTTCATTGAATCGATGGGTTATATGGATACTGTAATCAACACCCATCCCTACCGTTAAAGCAGTGATACTCACTGTCATGACATTCAATGAAACACCGGTAAGATACATAGTGCCTACGATCCATAATGTGATTATGGCCACTGGTGCAGTGGTGATGATCCCTAATAATATGGACTTGTGAAGAAAATAAAATACTATGCTGAGCGAGATCGCTACAATTAAAATAGTAGCCATGAGTGATCTGAGTTGAGTCGATGTCAACTCAGTGGTTGTATCATGACCTACCATAGATCCACTTGTGATCTTGGCAGTGAATCCTTCATCCCTAAGCGGTTTGACATCATCTTCCAACTCCCGCTCGAGTATCTCAGCGTTAGATAGATCTTCGTTGATCCTTCTTTGATCTTCAAGTAAACGTATCCTTCCAGAGGTGTATTCTCCATCCTCGGTTCGATAAATTACGTTCATTATCGCTCTCCTGCTTTCCTCAAAATCAAAAAGCATATCATAAAGCTCTGTTACATTCTGATCTGGAATCCCATCGTCGTTTGTATCACTATCAGAGAAAGCCTGAACTATCGTGGCATTGTATTCAGAGCTCCCTCTTGGAGCAGTACCGAATCTTTGTAGAACAGTCAGAGGAGACATAACATCACCACCGTCCCCACCGACCATATCGCTGTCACGGATGTTTTCTCTTGTATCATGCAAAGCATATAGATATCGTGATGAATCAACTTCTCCTTCCGTCAGGATATGTGCGTAAGAAGTAGTGATGTTAAAATTATCTTGTATGTACAAGATATTTTGACTCTGGGGCTGGTCTTCCGGTAAGAAGTCTTGGATGTTGAAAGTAGAATCGATATTGACAACCCCGTAGATAGAAGCCGTTGTTATCAATATAACTACTATTAAAACTACTAAAGGATACCTATCTGCTGCATCAGCAGATGCTGTGAGTGCTCGGCTGATAACATCTATTTTCTTTTCATCTATCTTATCATTTAAGCTCCTTTTAGACTTGCTCCCAGAAGATTTATTTCCTTTATTTTGTCTTTCATCGATAAGCTGTAAAACTGCCGGTAAGAAAGCTATCATCAATAGGAAACTGGAAGTGATACCTACTGCTGCAAGTACTCCGAACTGCCTCATAACTTGAATATTACTCAGTGTATTCGATAGGAAACCTACTGCTGTAGTGAAGGTTGTCAATATCAGGGCACCGCCAACGGTAGCTATAGTTATCTTAGTTGCAGCTTTTGGATGATATCCGTCGTCCTTTTCCTCCCTGTACCTCATCACCATATGTATTCCATAATCTATGACCAAACCAGTTATCAGAATAGGAACTGCGATTATCATCGGGTTGAATTCATAACCTAGTAAAACTCCAAAACCGAAGGTCCAGACGATGGCTATACCTAATGATCCTAGACTCAGAACAGTTTCCAGTAAAGAGCGATATACGATCAGGAGTATTATGACGACTATGACAAAGGCTGCTGGCAGGAGCCTCTGTAAGCTTCTATTAGCACTCTCGTTTATCTCTTCCATCATCACCTGTTGAGCAGAAACCCTGACCTGCGAATTTTCTGGTACTTGATCTCCTAACTCGATTATTCTCCTCTGTGCTTCTAACCTCTCATCCCTTTCAAATTCCCTATCCAAGAAAGCTATCCCGATGGAACTCTTTGCCCTTATACTTTCGATGTCATCAGATGGTGAATAATCTCTACTGACAGTAGAACTGATCATCCCCCTCATCTGATAGATTAATTGACTTAATCTAATTGAATCTCGAAGCATGGTTTTAGATTCATCGAACATCTGATTCGATCGTATAACCATCGATAGGTTTTCTTTGACCGAGTCATGATATCTCTCTAGAACTCCAACATGCCAATTTTGATCAGTAAGTTGAAGACTTTCGATAGTTTGTTCTAAATTATATTCCAAATTACCAAGATATTCAAGTGAACTATCTGCATAGCGCTCCATCTCCTCAAGATTGTTTACACCTTCATTTATCGAATCATTCAGTCTAGATGGGTCGTAAGTATTTACATCTGATACGGTCCTCTTTATTTCATCATCATCCATATCAGATAATTTTTCCTTCTTTTCTTCTGTAGAAAGTGTGAGTGATGGGGCATCACCTTCTAAACCATCCATTATAGGTTCCTGCAGATGTTCTAAATGCTCTGAGATACCAAAAAATGTTAGAACCATACCACGGGATATATTCTTTTGATCATCGGTAATCGTTTCGGATCCGAGTATGATTTTAGTTCCATCTACCAGGTCATAGAATGGGCTATGTGCAACTGTTGTGGTCCCCATCTCGTCCAGCCAGTTCTCTAAATAAAGTGATGCATCATAATGATCTTCTATTGAGCTAAGATTATGCATCAATTCCATAAAGTCCCCTTGATATTGTAAAACGAGATCCCATAGGCGTGGTTCTAACGTTTTTTGGTATCTCCGAACATTTAGAACTTCTGCAGGAACCTATAATGGATGGTTTAGAAGGTGATGCCCCGTCACTCACACTTTCTACAGAAGAAAAGAAGGAAAAATTATCTGAGATGACCGATGAAGACATCAAGAGGACAGTGTCGGATGTAAATACCTACGACCCATCTAGACTAAATGATTCGATAAATGAGGGTGTAAATAATCTTGAGGAGATGGAGGAGTATGCAGATAGTTCACTAGATAATCTTGGTAATTTGGAAGATAATTTAGAACAAACTATCGAAAGTCTTCAACTTACTGGACAAAATTGGCATATTGGAGTTCTAGATATATATCACGAGTCAGTCAATGAAAACCTATCAATGGTTATAGAATCGAATCAGATGTTTGCCGAATCGAAAACCATGCTTCGTGATTCTATTAGATTAAGTCACCTCATCAGACAGATGGGTGGGATGATCAGTTCTACGGTCAGTAGAGATTATTCACCAACCGATGACTTTGAAAGTATAAGTGCAAAGAGTTCCATCGGAATAGCTTTCTTGGATAGGGAATTCGAAAGAGATGAGAGGTTGGAAGCACAGAAAAGAATAATCGAGTTAGGTGATCAAGAACCAGAAAATTCGGAGATCAGGGTTTCAGCCCAACAGGTGATGATGGAAGAGATAAACGAGAGTGCTAATAGAAGCTTACAGAGGCTTCTCCCCGCTGCCTTTGTCATAGTCGTCATAATACTCCTAATCGTTTATCGCTCTTTACTGGAAACTGTTTTGAGTTTAGGATCATTAGGTATAGCCATCGTCTGGACTTTCGGTTTTGGAGTTTTACTAGGGTATGAATTCAACCCGATGATAATCGCAGTTCCAATTCTGATAACTGGGCTCGTAATAGATTATGGAATACACATGGTTATGAGGTATAGGGAGGAAAAGGATGACGGATACCATCCAAAAACTGCAACCAAGATAACTATCGCGACTGTTGGTGGTGCACTGATATTGACAACATTTACCACTGCAGTAGGTTTCCTGTCGAACACGCTTAGTAACATTCTGGTTATGAGACAGTTTGGTGTTCTTGCTGCAGTAGGTATCACGTCTAGTTTCCTATTGATGATAGCCTTCTTACCGGCAGTTTTACAGCTGGTTGATGAACGTGAAAATAAAGGAAACAAATCCTCTAAAAACAAGTCTAAGCGGGATTTAACTGATAAGATCGATGAAAAGAAAATAGATGTGATCAGCAGAGCACTTACTGCATCTGCTGATGCAGCTGACAGTTATCCTTTAGCAGTTTTGATAGTAGTTATATTGATCACAACGGCTTCAATCTACGGAGTTGTTAATATCGATTCTACTTTCAATATCCAGGACTTCTTACCGGAAGATCAGCCACAGAGTCAGAATATCATGTACATCCAAGATAATTTTAACGTGACTACTTCTTACGCACATATCTTGACGGAAGGCGAAGTTGATTCACCGCAATATCTATATGCTTTACAAGAAACAAGGGAAAATATCCGTGACAGCGATATGGTGGGTGGAGACGGGGGAGATGTCATGTCCCCCCTAACCGTTTTACAAAGATTCGGTACTGCTCCTAGAGGAAGCTCTGAATATAATGCCACCATAGTTCAGGCTTTCTCCGATAGCGATACAAACAACGATGGGATCCCAGATAGGAATGTGACAGAGCTCTTTGATATGCTGTTTGATTTTGAGGAAAGTAGGAGTGCGGTGATGAACGTTATTTACCGAACCGAGGATGGAGAATATACCTCTGGGAGGATACGTCTACTGGAAGATCAAAGAAGTATTAATGAAGATCTAGCCAACGCTGAGATTCTAGAGCAGGAGTTGGAAGATGATGTCAAACCGCTTAAGGATGAAGGATTCACAGCTAAAATCACAAGTGGATCTATGATTGGTCATGATACAACTGCTGAGTTGACATCTACCCAACTCAGATCATTGTTGGTAACGATCATAGTTGTGGCTATCTCACTCAGTGTAGTATTTTATTTCCTTCATAAGTCTATATTATTAGGGATCATCACAACTGCACCGGTGGCCATAATCACGCTATGGATCGTGGGTACTATGTACATCACCGGTGTTTCATTGAATGTCATGACCGTAAGCATCACCGCTTTAACTGTAGGGATGGGTGTTGATTACAGTATCCATATCACCCATCGATTCAATGAAGAACGTTTGAATTCTGACCTTTACGAGGCTGTACATGAAACGGTCCAGAATACAGGAGCCGCCCTTTTCGGTTCAGCGATGACAACGGTTGCCGCTTTCGGTATACTTTCGACCTCTGATATTTTACCTCTATCACAGTTCGGTTATATCACGGCTTTAGCCATAACTTACAGTTTCTTGGCTGCAGTGTTCATACTACCTTCAGCACTGATGTTATGGGCGAAAAACAGTAACGATGTGAAGAAAGAGTGAGTGATTATCTCAAACCTTTTCTTTCATTTTATCTATCTTTTCAAGTATATTTTCCCAGTGGGTTCCTTTCCAATACACCTTATCGCATCTATCACAGATCCAGAATTCATCGTTTCTTTCTAAAACTCCCTCAGGTACTTTATCTACAACTTTTGATTTATCAATTTTCTCAACCAGGGAGTTACAATTCGAACATATAGTAAGAGGTTTCAACTCAGTTTGATAAATTTTCAATACTTCAGGGATGATCTCCTCCGGCGGTGCTTTTTCAACGAGCATGACCCTATCGTTGTTGGCTAATTCTTTATCACGGGTTATAATCACTCTATCCTCTTCTTCAGCGATTTTTAAAAGTTTCTCGTCGTCACCCTTTGGCGCATATTTTGCGTCGATGCCCAGGAACCTGAGCCATTTCGTTGTCTGTCCCAGCATCCTATCTACTAGAAATTTAGTCATCATATTCCACTCGGTATTTGAGTAACATTCCATCGTCTAAATCTTGATGGTCGTACAATTTCAACCTAATTATTTCATCGATATCTTTAGAACCTATACCATCGGCAGGAGTTGGAGAGTTTTTACCACCGATGACCACGCTTCCTACGAAAACATAGTACTCATCGACTAATTTTTCTTTGAAGAAGGAATATATAACTTCGCCTCCCCCTTCTACGAGGATACTTTCAATACCTCTATCTTCCAAGACGTTCATCAATTTCGATAAATCTACTTTATCCCCATATCCACACTTGATCCAACCATCTCGGTCCACCTTTTTTGTAGTCGCGATAAGAAAATCACCTTCCCTAAACAATTTTGCATCTTTAGGTATTCTATCTTTAGAATCGAGAACTACTTTCAATGGATGTTCAGGATTTTCTACGAATCTATCTTTAACCGTGAGTTTTGGATCATCTGCTAACACCGTTCCTATACCTACTAAAATGGCGTCAACATCGTTTCTCAGTTCGTGGACCCTCTTGAAATCTTCCTCTCCGGATATCTTGACCTCACTTCTATCAGGTAATGCTATCTTTCCGTCCGCAGACATGGCCACATTCACGATCACTTTTGGTTTCATTCATATCGTCCTCTAATATTTTAATAAGTAATGATCATCGATCCTTTCTAAACTTATACTATCTTTTATAAATTTGTTAACAACCCAAATATTGGTCTCTAGGTGTCCTGTTTTTTCTAGAACCGTCATTTCGTCGTGGTCTTTAACCAGAGATAGGAACGGTACAATCTGATCAGCACTCCAATCATCCAAAATCACATCATTTGTGATAAATTTTTTAAGCGTTTCAGCAGCTTCTTTTCCTATTTCTTCAGCGGGAACCCCCTTCTCACCAAGTTTCCCACACCCCAAGACTCTTCCTCCTTCGGTCCAGATAGTTATACCTGTTCCGGGACTGTTTGAACTGTGAGATTCTGTTTTTATCGATACTGGGATTTCAAGGAACTCTTTTAGAACGGATTTCTTCATCCTTTCCATGATATGCTCGGGAAGGTCAGTTACGAAAACTTTACCTTTGATCTCAGATACTTCTGTAGAGTATTCAGGTTTTATTAATTCACCCGACGAGATTTCAACTCTGATCTTACCGCCACCTCTTGGGTAATGCCCTCTTTTTATCAATTTTGAATTTACGTCACAATCCATATTTTTTAGGTGTTTAATGAAAACATTTTCGATGTAATCATAGGGTGGTGACCATTTCACGTCGGTCCCGCCTTTCAATTCTATGGTCAATTCTTTTTCTGATATGACTGCAGGAGGTAATAATGCTTGGAGCATCAATGTAACACTTCCAGCAGTCCCTATATCGAATCTGTAGAAACCTCCCTCTATATCTCCAGGTTCAAACACCACACTTTTCGAACTTTTTTTCAGTCCTTCTGCACTTCCGTTACTTATCTCAACGGCCGCTTCTAGAGATTTAAGATGCTGATGGGATAGACCAGGATTTGGTCGGTTGGCTCTGATATTGTTGATTTTGATTTCCGTTCCGGTGACCATCGACATAGCTACTGCTGTCCTGAGTATCTGACCTCCGCCTTCGCCGTAGGAACCGTCTATCTCTATCATATGAAACACAAGATGAACAGGGGACTTATTTGTTTTTCTTTCAAAAAGTCCCTCGACAAATTTAAGTATGTACTATTTCATAATATAAAATGGTGAGATGATGGTTAGAAAACCTGCGGTTGCTGGACAGTTCTATCCCGGTTCTGAGAAGTCCCTTAGAAAAAAGATCGAAGAATGTTTTTTACATGATTTGGGGCCAGGAAAGATCCCTAAAAACGAGGGAAAACTTCACAATATCAAAGGTATAGTTTCCCCTCATGCTGGATATGCATATTCAGGTCCCATAGCTGCACATGCCTATAAAGAAGTTTATGAGGATGGAAAACCAGAACTTTTCATCATATTGGGTCCAAACCATAGAGGGATGGGTGCCTCAGTATCCGTTTCAGATCAAGATTTTCAAACACCTCTTGGAACCGCTAAAGTGGACAAGGAAGTAGCAAACCAATTGGTTGATGGAGTAATAGAATTGAACAATACCGCTCACATGGGTGAACATTCATTGGAAGTACAGATCCCCTTTTTACAGTACCTCTGGGATGATATAAATATGGTACCGCTCTCATTTAACATACAAAATTATAGGACGGCTAAAGAAGTGGGAGAAAAGATAAGGAAAGTCAGTCAAGGAAAGGAGACCCTAGTTATCGCTTCTACGGATTTTTCACACTATGTCATCCAAGAAACAGCTAAGAAGAAAGACAAGATGGCTATAGATAAGATATTAGAAAACGACCCTAAGGGATTATTCGAAACGATCCAAAAGGAAAACATATCCATGTGTGGATATGCCCCTGTGATGGCCATGATGATAGGTTCTGGTGGGAGTAAGGGGAAACTGCTTAAGTACGCTACAAGCGGCGATATAATGGCCATGAGGGAGGTTGTTGGATATGCCTCTTTGTCATTTGAGTGATCAGGTTCTTCTCGATGTTGACGATCCACCGCTGAAAAAGAAACGTTCAACCTCTATCCTTCTACATAAGTAACTGTTTACTTTCTCGATCTCTGAAGCTAATTTCCTTGGCTCGATGAAATTGTTCTTGTACTCTCTCCGTGGGCGATATCCCAGTTTTGACAATTCAAGCATCTGAAATTGCAATCTTCCATAAATATGGTGAAACTTTTAGGAGGGGCTGGATGGAGTGTAGTTGATGTTACTTTAGGTACTCTCACCTCACATACTCCCAGCTCTCCTTTCAACCGATTGACACCACATCTCCATTCGCAGAGATAACAATTTTTTAGATCTGAAAGATATTCCATCATATCAGTAATTCATGTAAACGGTTTTGCTGATAGTGTAAAAATCTAAAGCCGACTCACCCTGTTCCCTCCAAGTTTTACTTGAAGAATCCTTCAATCCTCCGAAGGGAACGTGTAATTCGAGACCGGTTGTTTTTTCGTTGATCTTTACCACTCCGGATTCGATTTCATTTACAAACCTATTAGCCTCGGAGAGGTCTTTTGTCACTATACTAGCTGATAATCCGTATATTACAGAGTTCGCTACTTTTATTGCCTCTTCGAAACTATGAATTTTTATAACACTGAGCACTGGTCCAAAAATCTCTTCTTGAGCTATGGCCATATCGGGTTTTACGTTCGAAAAAACCGTAGGCTCGATGAAGTGACCTTTAGAGAAATATCCCGTGTCAAGTTCATTACCACCGGTTTCTAAAATAGCACCTTCCTCCAATCCTATCTTGATAAAATCTAATGTACTTTGTAATTCCTCTTCACTTACCTGAGGTCCCATATCTGGATTTTCTAGCCCCGGTCCCACTTTTATATTCTCAATTTTTTCGATCAACTTTGAAATGAAATCATCATAAATTTTCTTATGAACTATGGCTCTAGATGTTGCGGTACATGCCTGTCCAGTGACTCCAAAAGCGCCGTTTTTAACGATGTCCACTGCTTTATTGATATCAGCACTTTCCATGATCAATGTTGGATTCTTTCCTCCCATCTCGGTCTGGACTCTTTTTCCACTTCTTGCAGCATCCTCCCGAACCTTTTTCCCCACATTCAAACTTCCAGTGAATGAAACAGCATCGATATCCGGATGAATAGTGATAGCACTTCCAACAGTACTCCCTGACCCAGTGATGTAATTGATCACACCTTTCGGAATACCGGACTCATCTATACATTCTATCAATTTTCTAGAAGTTTCAGGGGCTAGGCTTGCAGGTTTGAATACGATCGTATTACCTGCTGCTAATGCTGGTGCGATCTTCCAAGAGGGGATCGCTAGGGGGTAATTCCAAGGAGTGATGAGACCGACCGTACCCAGGGGTTCTTTGATCGTGTACAACAATTTATCATTTTCATTCGCTGATTTAATATCTCCTCCGATCTCTTTTGCTTTAACAGAATAGTACTGGAAAATATCTACGGCTCTTTTTACTTCTCCAGTCGATTCATCAAGAGTTTTCCCCTCCTCACGAGTGATGGTTTTCGTAAATTCATCTTTTCTTTTTTCTAAAAGTTCAGAGATTGTTTTTAGGAACCTTCCACGTTTCGCTGCTGGAATATCGGACCATACTTTCTCAGCACTTTTTGCTGCCTTTACAGCCTTGAAAACATCTTCTTCGTTCGAGTACTGGTGATGACCTATCAAATCCTCATTATCTGCAGGATTCCAATTTTCGAATGTTTCTTTTGAATCACATTCTATCCATTCCCCATCTATGTAGTTCAGACGTAGTTTGTCTTTATCGACCATGTTAATCCCATCCATATATTCAACGTTGTTATGTTAAAATAAATTTTTGATATGATTGAACCTATTTTCAATAGACTTTCAAACGGAAAAAGTAATATTTGATGCCTCGTCTATATTTGACCATGATACGTTTAGAGTTGAATGGTTGGGACGCTCATATAGGCTTTTCAGCTTCACATCTACTTCCAGGCCACTACAAGTGCGGTCGTATGCACGGTCATAATTATGCTTTAAATGCTAGAATACTTGGAGAAGAGTCTCCCAAAGGATTGGTATTTGATTTTCTACCTTTAAAGAAGAAACTGAGAAAGATAGCAGATGAACTTGATCATAAAGTCTTATTAGCTAAAGATATGGATGGAATGGTCAAAGAAAGTGGAGAATATAGAATCCAAATAGACGGAAAAAGGTACGTATTCCCTGAAGAAGACGTAGTACTGTTGGATATCAATCAAGTCACAACAGAAGAACTTGCTCGTTATCTTTTAGAGAGGGTGATCGATGACATCGATTTTCCTGAAACAATCAAGGTTGTAGAGATCGGTGTAGATGAATCTAGAGGGCAGGGAGCTTGGGCTCGGAGGAAACTGTGAATGTCAAAGGCAGTGGTATTACTATCAGGGGGATTAGATTCTTCAACTACACTAGGTATCGCCGATGAAGAACACGAAGAAATCTTTGCACTCACATTCAAATACGGACAGAAACACGATAAAGAGATCGAGTGTGCTAAACAACTAGCAGATTATTACTCGGTTAAAGAACATATTATAATAGATACTCAACTGGAAAAGATAGCAAAATCGTCCTTGCTTAATGCTGGCGATATACCGATCTCAGATGAAGATGAGATAGGAAATACGATACCTTCGACTTATGTCCCTGCTAGAAACATAATATTCTTGAGTTATGCTCTCTCATATGCTGAAAGCGTTGATGCTGAAACGATATACATAGGTGCAACAGCAGTAGATTACAGCGGGTATCCAGATTGTCGGCCAGAATTTTTTGAAGCCTTCAAATCCATGGCTGTAAAAGGTACTAAAAGAGGTGCTGAAGGTAAAATGATCGATATAAAGACGCCTCTTATCGATAAAAGTAAAGCTGAGATCATAAAAAAAGGGGATGAATTATCAGTACCTTATCAAAAGACGTGGAGCTGCTATAGAGGCGGTGTAAAAGCTTGTGGTACCTGTGACTCATGTAAACTAAGATTGAAAGGATTTAAAGAAGCGGGTCTAGTCGACCCGATAGAGTATGAATGAACTTTTTATTTATGGTTATTTTCCTTGATTTTACTCTTAGAAAGATATATCAAGGCTGATGCTGCGATAGATAAAGTGAAAACGCCCGTTCCAAGATAAGGTATTTCGTCGTCATCCTCTGTTCGTTCCTCAAGATTGTATTCAGTAAGTTCTTCGGTATTCATCAAAACGTTGTATTGATACTCCTCTCTTAAAACCATATTTTTAACTTCAGGGGAATAGTAATTTAGGATATGTTCCTGACCACCGTTTTCATCAGCTCCAGTCATATTTATTATATATGTTTCGAAGGTACCTGCAGGAACTTCTACAGTAGTTTTTCCTTCAATAGTAAATCTCAGATTCAAACGAGGGCCTTCTTGCCATTCCTCATCATCAGCCATTCTCCATCTTATAGCTGCACTGGTCCATTCCTTTCCACCTTCTAATGGAAAGTCGAATAATTTGACTGTTGGATTATAAGCAAAAGTTCCATCAGGAGTTATTTCTGCAACTAGGGATAAACCTTCTTTAGTGTAGAAATGAGTTTCAGTTTCAGGTACTTGATCTATTATCCAAGTATAATTTACCATATAGCACTCGAACATTTCATTATCAATGTCTATGTACTCTTCTTCTGATGTCACTTCAGATCTGAACGTGACATCATCCTGGGTATCTCTTTCAAAAGTCTTATTATAATGCCAATAATCTCCCTCCACCCAGGTGGGTAACTCTTCACCCGATGCTTCAACATCTTCTATAATAAATGAAGATGAGGAGATGATCAATAAAGATATCACGAGGATCATCAATGGTTTTAAGTATCCATAGTTTGCAGGTTTTCTCATGTTATCGACCTAATTACTTTCCAACTACTTATATACTTTTTCCAGTAATAGTTATTATATAAAATAATCTTGATTTTCATAAATTGACCTGATTTAGAAAAGAGCGATGACGCGCAGGCAATTCATCACCTCATTGCACCTTTACTTTATTTTCTCCCTGTATAAACTAAAAAAGTAAAAAAGCGCCTGGCAACTTACTAACATTCGCTCCCCATTTTTATCAAATTCTTTCACATCCGTTCAAGAAGTGTGATAAATGTCACAGAATCAGAGATTTTGCTTACTTTTTCACTCCAATCGCTCCGCTCATGTAGTAAAAAAGTGCGGGGGAAGGGATTTGAACCCTTGGACCTCTGTAGGACAGCGCCCTGAACGCTGCGCCGTTGGCCATGCTTGGCTACCCCCGCATGTTGGAACGAGTTTGCGAGTGAAACTTGCGGGTTAGTGGAAATTTTTTCTACGCTTACCCGCAGAAATGAGAGGTTTCGAATTTCGAGGGCAAACCGGAATAAGTTCCGGTGTATGCCCGCTTATAAGGATAATATTTGTCTAGATGAATATCGTCGTTTAATCTCTCGCAACATAATTAGATATATATCAATTCTGAAAGATATGATTCCAACTGATTCACAAGTACTGACCGAAGTAAATCATATAAATTTCATCCTTAAGGTATTCAAGGTGCTTTTTGAATTTCTAAGACTTCCATACGGAAGGTCAGAGGCTTATTGTTTACTTCACCATTGAAGTCCATGGTTATCGTATCTTCTGAAACATCGACTATAATACCGGTTCCATCAGGTCTCATACCATTTTCCCGTTGAATGCTCATAACATCCCCAAAATCTTCTCTATAAAGGGATATATGCTGAGCATCAACTATACTCGGTATTTTTACATCGTGTCTTACCTCTATGATATCCTCAGATGAATCGAGGGAAAGTACTTCAGTAGTCCAGTCCGATGAATCTTCGATATATGTTCTATAGTTTTCTCCTACATCAGGATCATTCATCAACGTCACAATATCTCCTTCGATAGATGTGACTATTTTGTCCCAATTCCAGAATATATCGGTTACCACCATGTTAACCTTCGGTTCTTCATTATATTTTTCTTGGAATGTTTCTATGCTCATTTCTTCGTATACAGGTAGAGTTTCATATCTATCTACTTCAAATATCAAGTCTTCACTCCAGGCGGGATATGCTTTTTCAGGTGGCACTGTAAATGTTTTAGCTTGCCCCTCTTTTATACCTACAACATTGTCGACCCAACCATCGATGACTTCTTCTCTATCAACGGTAAACTGGAATGGATCACCTCTTTCTCTATCAACGTATGTAAGTATGGTATCTTGATCAACATCTCTGCTGGAGTCAAAGACTCTTCTACTGTCATATATCCTTTCATCTTCAAGCCAACCTACATAATGTACAGTGACTATATCTCCCTCTTCGACTACTACTTGTGGTTCATCTACATCGTTATCTTCCTTGAAATAGTACCTGTCTAAGGCATATACCCCACCGACTGAGGCACCTATAACGATTATAACTATAATGTAGGTTGTAATTCTGTTCATGTTCAATCAATTTGACAAAAATGTGCCAAAGTAATAAATGTTGCGGATAAGAAAAGACAATGACTTTGTAATAATTTTAAATATAACACATCTCTAAGAAGTAACGATAAAATGACTTCAATCACAATAGTGGGAACACAATGGGGTGACGAAGGTAAAGGAAAGGTAACTGATTATTACGCTAAAGATTCAGATTACATCGTACGTTTTCAAGGTGGGAATAATGCAGGCCATACAATAGTTTTAGGCGATAAAAAATTTAAACTTCATCTGACACCTTCGGGCATATTACGAAAGGATAAGAAAGCTGTAATCGGAAACGGCGTTGTCGTAGATCCCAAAGTTTTACTTGATGAATTAAAACTCTTAGAGGAAAAGGCAATAGATACAAGCAACCTCATATTATCTGATAGGGCTCATCTTATTATGCCGTACCACATCGCCATGGATGAACTGGAGGAGAAGCTAAAAGGCGGTTTAAGTGCAGGTACAACAAAGAAAGGTATCGGCCCGTGTTACTCTGATAAAGTAGCGAGGTTTGGTTTAAGAGTAGTCGACCTATACAACCCTGAAGCTTTTAAAAATAAACTTTCCACTACAGTTCCCATAAAAAACAAGGTATTCAAAGCCCTAGGTGAGGAAGTCGAATTTGACGTAGACGATATTTTCAATGAATATATCGAGTACGGGAAAGAGTTGGAAAAATACGTAGATGATACTTCAGTTGTTTTACATGAAGCAATTCAAAAAGACGAAAACATATTATTTGAAGGTGCCCAGGGTACTCATTTAGATATAGATCACGGAGTGTACCCATACGGAACCTCTTCGAATACCATCTCCGCTGGGAGCAGTACCGGAACTGGGCTCGGACCTAGATTTATTGACGAAGTGGTAGGGATCACCAAGGCTTACACTAGCAGGGTCGGTACTGGACCATTCCCCACTGAATTAGAAGATGAGATCGGTGAACACTTACGAGATAAAGGGAACGAATTCGGAACCACAACCGGTAGGCCTCGGAGATGTGGGTGGTTGGATATGGTGATGCTTAGATTCTCAACTAGAGTAAATTCACTATCATCTATCGCTTTGACAAAACTGGACGTATTGGCTGGTTTGGATGAAATTAAAGTATGTACCCACTACATTTACAAGGGTGAAGAAATACACCACTTCCCAGCAGATATCGAAAAATTGTCAGAATTTGAACCGGTATACAAAACCTTCAAAGGATGGGATGAGATGGATTGGGATGAAATATCACAAAAAGGTTACGATGAACTTCCCGATGAAATGAAAGAGTACATTAAGTACATAGAAAAGGAAACAGGTGTGCCTATTAAACTCATCTCGATAGGGCCTAAAAGAAGTCAAACGATAAACAGATGAATCTTAACACGTATCTGATGCTTTGAACTCCTTTCTCTCTTTTTCTCTCTGTTCACCGAAATATTCCATGATATCTTCTCTAACTTGAGTCGGATAATCTTCATTGAGACAGGCTAAGCAAAGTTCACTTTTCTCTCTTTCCAAACCTCTAACCAAACCTTCGATGCTTTGATATGTTAATGAATCACAGTTTATATCTTCCTTGATCTCATCCACATCTTTACTAGCGGCTTTCAATTCTTTTTTGGTCGGCATATCTATACCGTAGTAACAGGGAGCTTTAATAGGTGGACATCCTACTAAAAAGTGTACTTCCTTGGCTCCGGCTCTTCTAACCAACTGAACCAATTTTTTGGAAGTGGTCCCTCTAACGATGGAATCATCTACCAAAGCCACTCTCTTACCTTTGACTTCTTCGATGATAGGGTTCAATTTTGTTCTCACGCCAGTTTCTCTTGAAAGTTGGTCCGGCATTATGAACGTTCTTCCGACGTATCTATTCCTTAGTAATCCTTCACGATAGGGGACATCAAGTTCTTCCGCCATGGCTAGAGCGTATGTTCTGGCAGTATCTGGAACAGGTATAACCACGTCGATTTCGTGGTTATTCTTCCTCCACTCCCTTGCTAATTCTTTCCCCAATCTCAACCTAGCTTCGTAAACGTTAGTTCTTTCGATGGTAGAATCTGTTCTGGCGAAATAGACCCATTCGAACATACAATTTCGGGGCATGTTAGGTCTAACCTGTCTTGTTTCCATAGTCTTGGTTTC
>JAFDTG010000066.1 GCA_019594235.1 Candidatus Saliniplasma halalkaliphilum
CGAAAGGTTGGTTACGGGTAAAGAGGAAACCACCGAGAGCAGTAGATTGAAAGGAGTTCAAGGTTGGTCTTTGATGTTCATGGTATTCTCCCATCCTTAACGATATGGTTCCTAAATTATGGAAAGCTCTACCTATCTCCTTACCATCGCCTAACTTTTCAGCTAACTCTTTCTCTTCTTCAAACACTTCTTGAGCCTCGCTATAACGACCCATGAACATCAAAGACCAACCTTGAACTCCTTTCAATCTACTGCTCTCGGTGGTTTCCTCTTTACCCGTAACCAACCTTTCGACCAGTTCATAAGCACTTTCGTATTCGCCCTGTTCCTGAAGAGTCTCAGCTATCTTACGGTACAGACACTGACTTTTATCATGTTCTGATACAACCTGCAGTGCATCGTACAGGTAACCTCTCGTACTGCTGTACTCTCCCATCAATCTTTTAACTTCTGCCATCCTTTCCAAAATCCATGCCTTCTCCTCTACGTCATCTAACTTTTCAGTAAGAGATAAAGCCTTTTCATAGAGTTCGAGAGCGTCCTCATGGGAATAAACCTCCTCAGCACTCTTACCTGCCCGCGTATAATATTCAAGGGATTCTGAGAACCGCTCGGCCTCACGGAAATGACGAGCTAGGTCCTGGTATCTAACTTCAAGGTTACCCCGATACTCCTTGGCAATCCCGTCTGCAACTCGTGAATGATATCTTTTCTTCTCGATCCATCTACCAATACCATCGTAAACTATCTGTTTTATCATACTGTGAGAAAAATAGAACTCTCCCTCTGCACCCTCTTCCCAAAGTCGATTATCTACCAATCCATCTATGGAATCCAATAGTTCCAACTCACTACCGTCGTATATACTATTTAACAGTCCATAGGGTATCCGCCTTCCTATAACACTACCCATTTGAAGTATATCTCTAGATCGATCATCCAGTCTGAATATTCTTTTTTCTATAACATCCTGGATAAGCATTGGAAGTTCGAAACCGTTGTAGATGAAGCTGCCGTCCTCATCGAATAATAGACCTTCATCTCTCATCTGGATTATACCCTCTTTTATGAACAATGGGTTGCCTTCTGAATCCTCGTGGACTTTATCGACGAACTCAATAGGTACATCTTCCATCCCGGTCAGAAGTTTCAACAATGATCTAGTTGATTCTACATCAAGTGGTCCGAGTTCGATCTCTGTGAACAGGTTCTTTCTAGACATCTGCCGTTTCATCTCGATAAACCCAGAACCCGGAACTGCATCTCCGGGACAGTATGTACCTACAAAAAGGATTGGAGAATTCTCCAACCTATCCGCTAAGTAATGAAATAAGTTTAATGTACCACTATCGGCCCAGTGCATATCCTCTAAAACCACTAAAACCGGTTTATCCGCGGATACCTCTTTCAAATTTTGCGAAGTCTCGTAGAAGGCGGCATTTTTACTGGCATCCAGCATATTTTTATCATCGAAGGGTTCCTCACTCTTTTCAAAACCTAGTTTTTCCAAGGATGGGTTTCCAGAATCACGCCAGGCCTCCTGCAGTGGTCGATATGGGGTAAAATCATCTGGGGAACATATCCCTTTTAAAACTAAGAAGCCCTTATCATTTGCCTCGTCCATTATCACGTCAACCAAACTGGTTTTACCTATACCGAGTTCCCCATTTATGAACACCGTTCGAGAAACACCTGCAAGTACATCTTCTAATATTTCCAGAAGTTTTTGCAATTCATTTTCTCGACTCACAAGTTTGTTGGAAATTCCCACGCCAGCCATGATCATCATTCCATCATCGGTAATAATTTTCAGTCACATCTGTCCACCAGATGTTTCTGCCTTTCTCATCCATAAGATAAATTACACTATTTATAAACTATCCCGTGAAACTGCGAAGGTTTTATGTATAGGATATCATACCATTTTACAATCGTTGAATAATAAACGGGTGGAGACAATTGGCTGAAGTAGCTCTACTGGAAGTAGGTGTGGTAATCGTTTCGCTTGCCATCGTAGCGGGAATCGCTGATTATATCAATGAATCCGATATACCCTTTTTCATTGTTATAGGTATTTTACTGGGCCAATATGGTATCGGTAGATTCAGCAGTTTCTACGTTGGGAACACGCCTACAGCAGAGCTATTCATAGAATTAGGCGCAGAACTCGGTGTGATGTTCCTGCTGTTCTTCATGGGACTGAGTTTCAGCGTTAAGAAACTCATCAAACACCGTAATAAGATCTCTCTAGTTGGAACTATCGATCTACTAAACTTCGCACCAGGTATATTGATAGGATATTTCTTTTTTCAGGACCTGATGGCCGCTTTCCTCATAGGTGGTGTAGTCTACATATCATCCAGTGCCGTTATCAGTAAATCTCTTTTAGATCTAGGATGGGATTCCACTCCAGAAGCCGACCAGATGCTGGAAAGACTGGTATTCGAAGATATAGTCATCGTGGTCTACCTTTCAGTGATGTCAACTATGTTATTAGGGGGAGGAGCTGACATAGTAGCTATAGCTAGAAATGTCATATTCGCAATGCTTTTCGTGATAGTTTTGATACTTGTGGTTTATTTGAAACCCGAGTATTTCGATAAAGTTCTGGATACGAAATCCGACGAGTTGTTCATACTCAGATCCGTCGGTATAATAGCTGCAATCTCAGGTGCAGCAGTAGTTTTAGGTATCAGCGAAGCAATAGCCGCTTTCTTCGTTGGGATCGCCTTCGGTGGTTCAGAACACATGGCTAAATTACAGAGGTACCTATTTCCACTCCGGTACCTATTCGCAGGGATATTCTTCTTTTGGATAGGTATGGTCACGGATCCATTACTGTTTAGAGGGATATGGCCTCTGCTCATCCTCACGGTGATAGGAACTACCCTTTACAAATTCTTCACCTCTTACTACGGTGCAAAATTTTACGATCTAGATAGACAGAGTTCTACTAGAGTAGGTATAGCGATGATCACCAGGGGGGAGTTCTCATTAGTAATCGCTGCTTTAGCAGCTCAAGCCGTAGGTCCCTATGCAACAAATGTTATAACCGATAAGATACCAGCCTTTGCAGTGTCGTACGTACTGGTCATGAGTATAATAGGAACGGTACTACTGCAGCATATAAGTAAAAAAGATCTAAATCGGGCTTAATGAGACCGGTTTTTTAGTAACCGCCTTTGACTAAAGATACGGTACAATTAGCCCTTCTCAGAACTTTATCAGTAGTACTTCCCATGAACAGTTCTCTGAACCCTGAACTTCCGTGAGATGAGATATAGATTATATCATCTTCACCAGCATACTCTGTTATTTTTTTATATGGGGTGCCTCTCAATACCTTTTTTTCTAATTCTAATCCAAGTTCATCTGCAACTTTCTCGACTTCGTTAAGAGCTTGTTTAGCCCCTCTTCTCAAGGTTTTTTCTAAGTTTTCCGACATCTTGATATCTCCAACTTCTAGAACAAATATGGCGGTAGCTGGTTTACCCAGTTCTTTAGCTAAATTCAAACCTTCTGTCACGCCTTTCATGGCGATCTCAGACCCGTCAGTAGGAACGATGATCTTATCATACATGAATCGTAATTAGAATAGGGATATTATATTTTATCGGAAAAACAGGTTACAGTTGTTAAAAAACTTAAATAGTGATAAATGATTTCTTCGCTGAAGGTGAGTTCGATAACCTATGCATTGAAAGTCGATAATCTGGAGAAAACATACACTCAGTGGAGGGGAGAACCTACCAAGGCGGTAGATGGAGTTTCATTCGCCATGGAAGAAGGTGAGGTGGTAGGTTTTTTGGGACCTAACGGTGCAGGGAAAACAACTACTATCAAATGCATATGTGGACTCGTTGAACCGACTGCTGGAAAAATAAGTATATTCGGTATCGATGCTCTAAAGGACACCAGAAAGGCTGTTAAAAATACAAGTGCAGTTCTAGAAGGGAACAGAAATATCTACTGGAGGTTAACGACCAGAGAAAACCTAGAATTCTTCGCTGGTCTGCACGGTAGGAGTAAAAAAGAAGTCGAGCCTGAGATCATAAGTCTGCTAGAAAGGTTCGACCTCGTC
This sequence comes from Candidatus Saliniplasma halalkaliphilum, assembly GCA_019594235.1. Taxonomy (GTDB): domain Archaea; phylum Thermoplasmatota; class Thermoplasmata; order Halarchaeoplasmatales; family Halarchaeoplasmataceae; genus Saliniplasma; species Saliniplasma halalkaliphilum. The sequence continues at coordinate 4,082 of JAFDTG010000066.1, forward strand.
GAAAAGGAAAATGCTCCAGCTAGGAAATTATCACGTGGTATGCAGCAGAAATTAGCTTTAGGATGTGCTCTGATAAGAGGAACTGACTTTCTACTGCTCGATGAACCCACGTTAGGTTTAGATGTCAAGACTTCGAAAGAGTTGAGACGTTTCATATTGAAACTGGCAGAGGAAGAAGGTAAAACCATACTACTCAGCAGCCACGACATGAACGTAGTAGAGGAGGTATGTGAGAGGGTCATCATCATCAACAAGGGTAAGGTTTTAGCTGATGATCTGGTAGAAAATCTGAGAAATGTCTTCAATGTTCATCTATATGAATTCATCATCAAAGGAAAGCATAGACTCCAGAGAATCAGGGATGAACACAATGTTACCGATATGAGATACGTCAATGGCAAAACCATAATGAAAGTCGTATTGAACGATTCGAATTCATTCTACGAACTTGTGGACCAGCTTAAAGAAAAAAATATCGAGTTGGAGAAGGTCAAGAACCTAGATACCCACATGGAAGAGATATTCATGAACATCATCGAAGAAAACGGAGTGGTTAAATGAAGGAACATATCATATTCTATTCCATCGTCAAAAAACATTTCATCGAATTGAGAAGATACTTACTGAACACTCTCATGAGCATGGGCGGGGTATTCATACTGTTCATGCTGGTGTTTTTTGGTTTGAGAAGCTTCGATGCTGGTGCAGAAACGCTCCAAGGGACTATCGTTGGATTCGCCATGTGGATATTCGCCGCCATGGCTTACAGTGAGATGTCTTGGGGATTACTTCAAGAAGCTAGAGATGGAACTCTGGAACAGCTCTACTTAACTCCTTCAACTTTCAAAAGGATCTCGGCCTACCGGGTGATCGCTTCTTTTATCTTCCAATTTATGCTCTTTGCAGCATTCCTGGTGATCATGATGGTAGTAACTGGAGAATATCTGATCTTGAACCCAGGTGTGGTAGTTCTCGTCGGACTCACGCTCCTGTCTATATATGGTATCGGATATATCATGGGCGGACTTTCTTTGGTTTTCAAGAAAGTCCAAGCGGGTAATCAAATACTTCAGTTCATGTTCATCCTGTTCTTAGTACTTCCATCTATAACAAGCCACAACATAATCTATTTCACACCTATAACATGGGGAAATGTCTTGATCAACCGTATGCTGGTAGGTGGGATGTCACTCTTGGATTTCTCTTTACTAGACTACTCCATACTCCTGCTCAATTCGTTCGCCTACCTATTTACCGGTATCCTGATCTTCAGTTATCTGGAAAGAGTGGCAAAACAGAGAGGACTCTTGGGACACTATTGAAATTTTTCCATAGCCGGTACTAACTACTAAAAAAATAATGAAAAAAAAAAGAAAAAATTTTGATATCCGATTTTAATCAAGAATATTTACTTAATCGAGCTTCTTAACGTTGACAGCTCTTGGGCCTCTTTCGCCCTCTTCCGACTCAAACTCTACTTCATCGCCTTCTTTAAGATAATTACCTTCTATATCGCTTCTGTGAACGAATAAATCATCATCACCTTCATTAGGTTCAATAAATCCAAAGTTTTTCATGGTATTATAAAACTTAACTTTTCCTTTCATGTAAAATTCACCTCCTGATATGTATATTTCAATAAGAGCTACCGCTGCTATGATATAAAGTTATGGGTTTGAATCAGGTTTTAACCTAGATATCCCATGAAATACAAGACCACGATTATGATCACTGCAACTATAAGGAAAATGAGTTTCCTGGCTATCCGTCTTAAAAAATAACTTAACGGATTCCTTCTTATCGAGCCTCTTCTCATCGGACCTCTTAATGGGTTCATCGCTGACACCTCGTTTTAAGGCTGTGAACATTTCCTGTTCTTACAATTATTTTTACACCTATCATGATGATGATATTATATAAAAGATATATTAATTTTGCCTTTTTTATCGAAGCTTTTCAAGCCTTTCACGACTCTCGTACGGTTTCACGAAACATCTGTGATCCCTTTCATTGATAGAATCGAAATCGCTCCTATCCACCATACGGCTCTCGAGATTTTCACAGATATAATCCTCACATTCTGAACAGTTCTCGAATCCCTTTTCCAAGACACATCTCCTAACAGGACAATTCTTATCGATGAGATGGGGGTTTTCTTCATCGAAAGTCATACACCCATCACACGATATGTTTTCAGGACTGACACGGAATCCGAAGTACTTGAACCATCCATCGCTGATACGTTCCCTATCCTCTAAACTGTTAATATTTTCTTTGTATGCCAAGCATAGATCACACCTGTATCCACAGCGGGTGAGTATCGGTGATTCTTTAGATTCTTTCATTGCTAAAGAATTCTAACGCCAATATTTAAAGAGTATTGACCAGGATAACCTCTTAAATATACAATTTCCGATATACACAAAAAAGCTTATATTACTTTAATTGATTAACATATTTGTTAATTGTATGAAGTGATAAAATGTTATGGGACGAGATTAAAAGGTCGGCTGAACGGATCGGTACAGATATCTCTCTGATCTTTCAGGAGGAAGTACAAAAAGCCATTCTTACCGCTCTCAGTCGAAAAGAGCTTTTTAACGACTTAGTTTTTCAAGGTGGAACAGCTCTTCGATTATTTTATGGTAATCCTAGGTTTTCCGAAGACTTAGACTTTGTGATCTTGAAAGATAAAGATGCTGGTGTTCTCGTTGAACACACTGAACATATTCGAGAGTTTGTAAAAGAGAGTTATCCCTTTTTAGACGAAGTAAACATTAAAGTACAAAAAGACGAAAAAGTGAAGAGACTTATTTTAAAGACCCGTTCTGAAAATCGTGAACAGGAATTACGTATTCACATCGAAGCTTTTCCAGTACCCTCCTATGACAATAGTGCAAAAATCTTAGAACATAGACCATTTTATCCGACGGTTAGAGTTGAATCTACAAAGGAAATATTATGTGATAAACTGGTCGCCCTGATCGGTCGTGATTATGTTAAAGGCAGGGATCTTTGGGACGTATATTATTTAGTTCGAGAGCGAGAAGAGTCCATTGGATGGAAGTTAGTCAAGAAAAAGCTTGACGATTATGGAGTAAAAGAAATCAACGCAGTTGACACACTGAAAAGATGTAAGGATCAAGGTACCAAAATTTTAGATAACGAGATGAAACGTTTTCTCCCAACGAGTGTATATCGAAATTACAAGGGCCAGTTTGATGATATAGTTGGATTATCTTGTGACCTTCTAGATGAAGCATCAGGGAGGTTGTAAGTATCAAAGTGAATGATTGGCTTGAATTTTTCCGAACGCACAAAGATAAAAAATTATTTTCCGTCCATGATCTTTCACAGCTTACAAGTAGAAAAAGGAATTCTTTGATAGTTCAACTCAATAGGCTGGTGGCCTCGGATGTTATCGAACGAAAGGCAAGGGGTTGGTACGCCAACCCGTTCAATCCACCGAGTTCCGAAGAGGTAGCGATGGTACTCCGATATCCTTCTTACCTTTCCATGGAGTACGCCCTGAGCAAGCAAGGGATACTCAGCCAGAGAGTTTACACCCTTACAATAATCACCACAAAACTCCCATACACCTACGAGAGAGATAAAGCCACTTACGAATATCACCAGGTTAAAAGATCATTTTTTTATGGTTTTGAATCTGAAAATGATGTGAGATCAGCAACTCCCGAAAAAGCACTCCTTGACCTTATATACATCCGCAGTAGAGAGATGAGTGATGAACATCTCCGGTCACTGATCGATGACATGTATTTAGAAGAGTTAGATAAGAAAAGGTTTGAAAAGTTTCACAAAAAAGCAGGATTCTCTCTTCCGTTCGAATTTTGGTGATGAGTCGTGCCTTGATCGAAAACATAAATCCAAAAGTTTCTTATCCATGTAAAAAATGGGGTTATCCATGAGCAGAGACGATGAAATAGATATCAACGATGTTGGAAAGGGTGAAGAGATCGGAGTCGAAGTAGTAGAGTGGCTTGGTGAGAAAAAAGGATTTCCGAATAACATCCTAACAGGTACCGTAGAAGCCACGACGAAGAAAGCAGTGTTGATCGACGAGGAATGGGTGCCAAAGAGTCAAGTTGAGAAAGCCTGGTTACTCTGATTTTTTAACCTGTAAAATATAATCATAGGGATGTAGTTTTTTAATCGAAGTTTGAAACTCACGGCTTGAAAAGAACTTTTCAAGAACTTCAGGTTCAAAGAAATAAGACGGTTCCTCAACTAACTTTTCTCCGAACTCGACGAATTTTGTTAAAGGGCTTCGGGGATCCAGTTCTAGGATCAATATCTCTCCTTCGGGCTTAAGAACTCTTACCATCTCCTTCAGACTTCCAGCTTTGTTTTCAAAATGATGGAGAGCATCCACGCAGAGCACGAGATCAAAAGAATTGGAAACGAAGGGAGTTCTACATGCTTTTCCACGAACTTTATTGTGTAAAAAAGGTGCTTTCTGCATCATCCCTTTTGATTCATCTAACAGATACACATCTACATCTGAACGCTCCTTCAATATCATCTCTA
>JAFDTG010000033.1 GCA_019594235.1 Candidatus Saliniplasma halalkaliphilum
AGCTTCTGGTACACTATCTCCTTCATACAGATATTTAATAAAATATAATCGTTCAAGAACTCTTTTCTCCACTTTTCTATCTTTGATTTCGGTTACTAATTCTTCTTTAGTCATCCATCTCTTCACTTCAGTAACATATTTTCCTTTCATGAATTTACAATGCATTCATATTACATAAAAGTTATGTCTATAACTATATTTTGACTAAAATAAACTCGTGAAACAAATCCCTATAAAAAGGGCCGTGGCCGGGATTTGAACCCGGGCCAGGGGATCCACAGTCCCACATGCTGCCAAGCTACACCACCACGGCCATTATGTTTTAATCTAATTTGAGGTAGAAAAAGGTCAGATATATTATTTTTCCTCACGTTATTGTACAAATTTGTCTAGTACGGAATCAATTTTCTCTTTTAGTTCTTTATCATTTCTCTGTTCAAGGAGGAATAATAAAAGTTCAAGTCGTAATAATGTTGCAAAACTGATCTTTCCGATCTCATCTTCAGATTTTTCAATGGGATTGATCACACGTTCTTTTAAATCAATAAAAATTTCTGAGATATCATCGACTAGTTCTTCACCGTCTTCAGATTTGTAACCCATAACGTTTAGCAGCTCTAAAATCCTTTCAGCTTTATTTCGTTCCCATTCCACCATCATATCAGAAGGTTGACCGGTATCTATGTTACTCGGACACAGTAAAAACACACCTGCAGTCCTCCCGTATATCTTTTCAGGGATGTGATGTGTTTTCTTTTCACCGGATGGCTCGAGATATCCAAACTCTTCTAATTTTTTGATGTGCCTATATATCGTAGACTGGTCCTTATCCAATGATTCAGCTAACTGCGAAATCGACATATCATTGACCCTCAATAAAGAAAGAATATTACTTCTAGTATCTTCCACTGCTATCTTGATCGCTTTTGGGTCCCTAACAACTTTAACGTCTTTTTTCATGACTAATTATCACTGAAGTTTACATAATAATTAAGTTTTTGGTATATCATAAAATTACTCTGGTAATTCGAAACCAGATATCAAACTTTTGATATCATCCCTTAATTTTTCGTTGCTAGAGAATTCTATCAAAATAATTAAAAATTTAAGCCTTAAAGCTTCCAGATGATCCATCTCGACTAAATCTGTTTCTCTAAAAATATCGATAATCTTGTTATCAATTTTAGTAAATATATTACTGGTATCCCTAGCTAAATCATCCGTTAAATCAACATCATAACCCAATAATTTTAAACAATCCAGTATGTTATAGGTATTTTTCTCATCCCATGAAAAACTTTCAAGTATTGGATCACCAGGTTCCATAGATTTTGGGCAGGGTAAAAATAATTTAGCAGTTCGTCCGTAAACCATTCCCGGTACATTGTTCACAATCCTTTCTCCCTTCAATTCCACATATCCATAATCTTCTAATTTTTTTACATGCCTATATATTGTAGAACGGTCTTTGTCCAGCCCCTCTGCTAGCTGGGATATTGACATATCTTCGATTTTTAATAGATTTAAAATGTTTTTTCTTGTATCTTCAAGGAGAATTTTAATCCTTTCAGAATCATGTACAAGTTCTACATCTTCTTTCATATGTGATTAAATAAGTAAGGTAAGTTAATAAAATTTCTGATGAATTACTATTCTTCTTCCCAACTTATAATACCTTTGAAATCTGAAAAAATTTTAGAAAAGTATTTTTCTAAATCTTTATCGTTATTTATCTCAATAAGGTATAGTAGAAGTTTTAGTTTGATCAATTCACGATAGTTCATGTCCAGTACTTCTCTTTCTAATTCATTAACCTTTGTAGATAAATGTTCATTCATGCTATCTATAAAATCAAAAATGTTTATCAAAGTGTTTTCAGAGATACCATCGCTGTATCCAACCATCTCGAGTTTCTCTAAGGTATCAATATTATAACCTAGATTCCATCTGATCATCAACGAAGCTAATTTTTTTGTACTTTGAACATCTGGATTAATTAAGAAAGTATCTGCAGCCCTTCCATATATCCTTTCAGGGATATGATGTTCCTTCCTTTCACCCACAACCTCTACGAAACCAGCATTTTCCAGTTTTTTAATGTGCCTGTTAATCGTAGATTGGTCCTTATTCAAGACTTCCGCGATCTGAGAGATGGACATGTTGTTAACTCTAAGCAAAGCTAGGATCTTCTCTCTGGTCTTTTCCAGAGATATTTTGATGCGGTCCATCTCTTTTACAGTCTCTACTTTTTGCCCCATAGGTTCTATGTTCCCATGTAACCTAATGTAGATAAAATTTTTGTTTATATGTACAATCGTACACTATTTGATATCTAGGTCTTCTATCTTATTATCCCCATCTTTACCAGTAAGTTTTTTGATCTCGCCTTTAGCCTTATCCAATCTCTTTTCGCAGTGGTCGATCAATTCCATTCCTCTTTCATACAATCGAAGAGCATTTTCCAACGATACCTGATTCCTTTCAAGCTTTTCGTTAATACATTCTAACTCTTCCAATGCATCTTCGAATTGCATGTCACCTATTTCTTCGTCTTTGATTTTATCACCTCCTCTGTGATAGCTTTAAGTTTACCATCAGTCATCATGACCTTTAATTCATCATCCACTTCGATTTCATCAACACTTTTGATCAGTTCATCTTCTCCGGTTAAAACCACTGAGTACCCTCTTTTCATCGTCGATTCTGGACTCAATGCTTTCAACCTTTCAATTTTCCCTTTAATATCTTGGTCTTTTTGCTTTAGAAACAATTCAATATTCTTCTGGATCTTCATCTTCAATTCATCTACTCGTTGTGTAGACTCTTCTATCAATAACTCTGGCCTTTGGAATATAGGACGCTTGATCAGATGTTTTAGGTTTCTTTCATTGATCTCAACGATATTCAACAATGCATTACCGGCTCTATTCTTCAATTCATTTAATTTTAAGAGCAATTCATCTTTTTCAGGCACTGCCATCTCTGCAGCTGCTGAGGGCGTTGGTGCACGAAAGTCCGCAACCAAGTCAGATATAAGTAGATCAGTTTCATGACCAACAGCAGATATTACAGGCGTCTGAGCGTCAAATATAGCCCTTGCAACAACCTCTTCGTTGAAATTCCATAGATCTTCCAAAGAACCTCCCCCTCGACTTATGATGGTCACGTCCACCTTTTCTTCATCTAACCTTTTTATTGCTTCTACTATTTTCGGTGCAGCCCCCTTACCTTGAACGGGTGTAGGTGATAACAAGATATCCATATTTGGGAATCTACGTTTTGTCACGGTGACTATATCTCTAAGGGCATCGGCTTCCTCTGAAGTTACAACCCCTATATTCTCAGGAACTCTTGGAATTGCTTTTTTGTATTTGTCATCGAAAAGTCCTTCCTCAGCCAACTTTTTCTTCAATTTTTCATATGCCAAGTACAACTTTCCTTTTCCTTCTGGCAGCATTTCATTGACGATCAACTGATACTTACCGTTAGGGATGTATAATCCAACATCGCCTCTGCAGAGAACTTCCATGCCGTCCTCTGGTTTAAAATCTAATCCTTTATTACTGGCTCTGAACATGGCACATTTGATGATGCTGTGTTCATCTTTTAATTCAAAATACATATGCCTATCATTGTAATGGGTGAAATTGGATATCTCTCCCCGAACCCATATGTTTTGTATGTTTTCGTCTCTTCTTAGAAGTGATTTAACGTAAACATTGAGATCTCTGACAGTGTACACATTTTTGATCCCTTCTCTATCCAATAAGTCACCGTTCATCGTCTTTATAAATTATGCACATTACATATATATTTATTCTAGAGAGGGAGGGTAATATAAAAGTGAATGAGTAAACTATTATAACATGAATTACTCATCACAAATCATGACCACAGCTCTCACAGGGACTCCAGGGGTCGGTAAAACAACCGTAGCCAAATACCTTAGAGAAAAAGGTTACAAAGTACTAGATTTAAACACATTTATAGATGAAAAAGGTTTGAGAGGGAAGAGAGATGAACTCCGTCAATCAGACGAGATTGACATATCAAATTTAAGAAACCAAATCTCTAAAACATCAGGTCATGACATAATCGAAGGTCATCTATCTCACCATCTTGATCTATCGCCGGTAATCGTCCTCAGATGTTCTCCAAAAGAACTCAGAAAAAGGATGGCCTCAAAAGATTGGCCACAGAGAAAGATAGAAGAGAACATCCAAGCGGAAATTTTAGATGTGATACTCATAGAATCGCTCGAGTATACCGAAGATGTTTACGAAATAGATACTACGAAGATGGATCCAGAAGAGGTCAGTGAGGCAGTGATCGAGATAATGAACAACAAGGTTGATAATTATTCCATCGGTCAGGTGGATTGGTCCGATGAATTTTAGAAAACTAGCATCATCAACCGATAATATTAATAAAAAAGTCCATTATCCTTTACCATGGTATTGAACAGTTATCGGAAGGAAGCAGATTCAATAGTCAAACCGATAGCTGGAAAAATGTCGGGAATAGAACCTAACCTACTTTCTGCCTTCTCGATGGTATTTGCCATATTAGCCGGAATTTCATTTTATTTAGGTGATACCTTGTTCGTTTTACTTGGGGCTATATTCGTTTTATCAAATTCCTTTTTCGACGCCATGGATGGTAGAGTAGCCAAACTCACTGGAAAGGCTTCTTTGAAGGGAGATTTCTTAGATCATGCAATCGATAGATACGCCGATATATTCATCTTAGGTGGGATCACTTTAGGACCATTATGCAGTATGCCTATCGGTTTACTAGCTATGATAGGTGTTTTGATGACCAGTTATATGGGGACCCAGGCACAGGCAGTAGGGGTCGGTAGAGATTACGGTGGTGTCGCTGGAAGGGCGGATCGCCTTCTTCTATTGATATTGATACCCATAATTTACGTTATACTGGAAAGCTTTTACACATCCAGTTTCACAATCTTAAACTATGAACTAGGGATATTTGATATCTTGATGCTGTGGTTCGCAGTAGCTGGAAATATCACAGCTGTTGTAAGAGGTATCAAAACCTGGAAGGACCTTGACTGATCATTCTTCATCTTCAGTTTTTTTCTGTTTTTTAAAGTCTTTTTTCTTTTTGTATGCGTAATACGTTAGTGGATGTTTCATCCATTCTGCTCCACATAGATTATCAGGTTCAAAACAGATACCGTTGGTTCTCATAGTACTGCAGCTAGGCATAGTATATTCAGTACCGGATATCTCACCGGTTATATGCTCGATCTGGTACAAAGCTAGGTCTTCTCGGAAATCAGGAGATTCGCTGAAAAGTGAAAGTATTTCATCGACTGACAGACCGATGTTGTGAAGGAAAGAGGTCATGGCGAACCTAGCTTCATGTGATAGATTGACCCCCTCTTTCTGTAATCCCAACATCTTTTTGATACAGGGTGGGAATTTTTCAGAATCTACTTCTCCGAACTCAACTTCTCCGTAATCTTTCCTTTTTTCCTGTAAGAATTTTTCGATATCTTTGATCTGAGATGAGAATATATCCAGCAGTTCGTCATTAACCGGCCTTGGAAGTTCTTTTACGATCCTCTGGAAAAGGCTTTCCTTGAGAAGACGTCTGTATTTATCGATATCGAGATAGATATACCCATGTCTAAGATCCTGATTAGTAAGTTTCCACTGTGTTGATTTTAGGTGTTCAGTATTCTCCAGATAATCTATAAAATAAACCTTGATCTGGTCATTTTCAGCAGTACCTTCAATACCTAATTCTTCTCCGATATTCATAGTGTTTTCTAATGGTTCTTCACTTAATATCTTTAAAAATTTTTCAGACTCGCCCAGTGCATAACGATTGGTCAAATAGTTATCGTCGACACAAGAAACTAAGATCCTAGCTATCGGGTACGAAAAAAGTTCCATCTCCATATCGAGATCATCGCTCATAGGTACTTCGTTTATCTCACCATGTTCGATGGCCTGCATAACTCGCTCTTTACCCCGGATCCGGACCATATCCCAGACTCTGTCCTCGACGAGTTCTTTTAACCCTGGGCCTTGATGTTTGATGTATCTCTTAGAATCCTCAAGGAAGGGGTACCTAGCCATCATCTCCAGGGACCAATCGTAGGTTATCTCGGGGTCATTTTCCATATATTTTAGATAAAAGACTCAAAACATACTTAATGCTTTTTGACATATAGAGGTCTGTGTTTACGATAAGAAAGTGTAAGAAAAAAGACATCTCATCGGTTATCAAGATCGAGAATCAAAGTTTTGAAAATCCGTACCGTGAAAATATATTTTATCACTTTTTAAATAGTGACAAATTTTTGGTTGCAGAGGTCGAGGGAAAAGTTGTTGGCTACATCATATGTGATATCAGAGGTGACGAAGGATTGATCATTTCTATCGCAGTTTTACGTAATTATCGTCGAAGGGGAATAGGTAAAGCTTTGATGGAAAAGTCCATAGAACTGTTAGAAACCGACGTGGTGATGCTTACACTGAGAGAACATAATCGGGCTGCATTAAGGTTTTACAGTAAATTGGGTTTCAAAATCAAAGGTATGTTAAAAGAATACTATGAAAACGATGACGATGCAATCGTCATGAAAAAGAGAATCAATTAAAGTTCAACTTAAATCGTTTCTAATTCATCTATATTTAAATCAGTGATCTGTGATCCTTTAAACTCTCCACTCCTAACTTTGAGACCTGAACCTGTAATGATGCTTACCACTTTCTCTCCTTCTTCGATTCTTTCATTATCCTTCAACTTTTTAGCTGCTGCTATCCCTACACAACCCGCTGGTTGGGCAAATATGCCTTCAGAAGCTAGTTCTTTTTGTGAACTTATGATCTCTCCGTCACAGACTGAGACACAATTTCCATCAAGTTGTTTTAATTTTCTTAAGACCTCGTTCCCGCTGGGCGGGTATGGATTCGCTATGGCTTTGGCGAAAGTGTTCTTCTCTTTTACGTGAGATATTTCATCTCTCTCTTCCTTGTAAGCATAGTAGATCGGTGAACAGCCTTCACCTTGGACCGCTGTGAACTCTGGAAGTCGTTGAATTATCCCACTCTTTTTCAACTCCATAAAACTTTTCACGATCCCTCTGAACAATCCACCCGAACTCGTGGGTATCAATATATGATCGGGGACCATCTCTTCAGCAATTTCGAACCCTATGGTTTTGTAGCCTTCCACCCTATAAGGATCATCGGAGTTGATGAAATAGACCTCTTTACTTTTACCCACCTCTAAACTTCTAAAATATAGATCACCATAATCGCCATCGACTCGATATATCTTTGGACCGTAAACTCCGATCTGAGAAAGTTTGACTTTATCGATATCTTTTGATACCATTATGTGTGTATCTAGATCGAATCTAGCCCCGTAGGCAGCAACACTTACCGCCATGTTCCCTGTTGAAACTGTGCCTATCTTTGAGAAATCATTTTTGGCAGCTTGTTGAACTCCCAGGAAGGTCCCTCTGTCTTTGAAACTCCAAGTGGGATTGGTCGTTTCATTCTTTGCAAAAAGCTCGATACCCAATTCAGAGGAAAGTTTGTTCAAACTAGTTAAAGAGGTATCACCTTCACCTAGGGAGTAAGATTCGGATATGTCAAACCCGTAAAATTCCCTGTACCGGTTCCATACAGATCCTGGTTTACGAACTTCACCCTTCTGGTATTCGAACTCAATCGGTTCACCGCACTGGCATCGCTGTTCCATATCTGTTTCAGATTTACTTTTCGAACATTTTGTACATCTCAGCAAAGCTTTCACTAAGTATGGTGATACATTACTGTCTTAAATCAGTTTTCTTGTTGAACTACCCTGCTAACGTTCCTGCGAAAACCTGCCATGCTAGAGCTGACTTTGCTACTAAACTCAGTATGATGTACATCCGTTCTCCATATAGGTAATCGCTCCAGGGACCTACCTTCTTGTACTGCAAAAGCTGATTCAGCGCGAAGATGTTGAAGAATATCGCAATGGAAACAAATATCCAAATAACGAAACTCGGTACTGGTTCAGGTGACTCAGACACGGCGGTCAATAAACGTATAGCGATAGCTAACCAAGGAGCTATACCAGCTATACATCCAAAGATGAAAGGTGTCCAGACCACTTTTTCCGTTTTTTGATTGTACGATTCCATCAGCCACCCGAATAAGATCATGGAAGCGTTAACGATGAATATCACTGCTATGAATTCTATGTCTGTTATTCCTACGAGCATTGCAATCAAAACTATCATCAGTGAACTACTGAACGAGTACTCTATCCATCTCGCTTTATTGATATGATTTTTCAGATTTCTTTTATACCAATCGAAGCCGATAGTAGATACTACAAAATGGGCGATCGCCGACATGAATAGGAAAGCAGCTACCGCAGGTCCGAGTTGTAGGTCAAAAAGAGTACTAGTTACCATCCTATCTGTTCCCGGAGGTCCGGCCATATATGTTCTAGTTATCGAAATCGCAAAATCAGTGCTTAAGTATAACATCAGAGCGCCCTGTATAAAGTGTAACACGGCCATAAACCCATTGAACTTTCTTAACTTTTCGAATTTATCATCTTCGGTCATGATATACCCTCACACAAATAGAATAATTAATATGATATATATTTTTTTTAAATTTTTCGTAATAAATCTTTGTCAAAATCTAATATACCTTTGGATAATCGTAAAATAGAACGGATCAATATTAATTGATCATGAAAAACATACTCATAACAGCCGGGGTTCACGGGAACGAGATCGGCTCTATATTCGTAGCTAGGGAGATCAAAGGTTGGCTTGAAGGGAGAGGAATTGAACAAGTAGGAGTGATTCCAGATGTAAATATAGAAGCCATCGAGGCACGTCAGCGAGAGAATCCAGTGGACGGTAAGGATTTGAACAGAATTTTTCCCGGAGATAAAGATGGTACACGTTCCGAAGTTATCGCCCATGATATTTTTCAAAAAGCAAAATTTTACGATGCCGTTATAGACCTCCACACCTACGGAGATGAGAGCAAATGTATCCCGTACATGTTGACAAAACTGGAATACGACTTCAATGAAGAACTTTGTAAAAAATTCAGTCTAAGGTATGCTGTCCAAAGTTTAGGTGCCGAAGGACAATTGTTCATAGAACTGTCAAAGATACGTACTCCATCCATGATAATCGAAGCAGGTGGCGCTAACTGGTTGAGAAATGAAATAGAAGTAGTGAAATCGGCTTTGAAACGCTTTATCGATGGGGAAGAAACCGGAAAAGAAGTTCAATTTATCAGGGAGTACGATCGCTTCAATCCCGACGGTCAGGGCGTATTCGAACCTGATGTTGAACTTGAAGATATAATCAAAGAAGGTGATATCGTTGGATATCTAGATTCGGAACCTATGAAATCACCATGGGATGGGATCGTCTTAGGTTATAAAACAGGTGGGGAATACGATCCCGAAGAGATGAGTTTAGTAACGGTCGGATTCGGAGACTTTTGATCAAGAGTTTTCAGCTTTATTATAATAGAGAACAACAACAATAATTCCGCCTATCAAAAATATAGCACCGCAGAACCCGCCTGCTCTAGCTATCAAATCTACGGTTGTAACCTGTTCTTGACCACCATCGATCCCTTGTTGTTCCTCCTCTTCGATATCAAGGGACATCAAAGCGAAAACTACTGAGATCGCTAAAGCTCCAAAAATAAGTAGGGCGATCCCAATCTTCACTTTTTCATTCATCGATTTTACATCCGTTAAAGATATTAAACATTTATTCATCTTAAATAGGTAACATGATAGAATTCAAGAAAGAAGTCGAAACCAGCCAGTTCTACAATCCATCCGAAGATGAGTTTAAAGATACTTCCGTCGAGATCAGATACGATCCTTTGACAGGTAGAACTTCTAGAATACTTGAAAAACCTCTTCCCATGGAGAAAGGCGCAGATATGGATAAAATGGAGAAAGGTTTCTGTCCCTTCTGTCCAGAAAATATCGAGACTGTTGGGGCGAGAGATTGTAAGGTGTTGGAAGGTGAGATGATGAAAGAAGGAGAAGCATCGCTGTTATCCAACATCTCCCCGTATGCAGAGTATTCGTTGGTGATACCTTTAACCAAAACTCATTACCTAAGGTTGGACGAGTTCAAAAAAGAACATTTTCTGAACGCTTTTAAGCTTGTTCAAAGGTACCTTAAAAAATTAACAGAGATCGAAAGTGACGTATTTCCAATTATAATCATGAACTACCTGAAACCCGCTGGTAGTACCGTAACTCATCCCCACATACAAGTCATGGTGACCGGGACACCTTTCGAGAACCAGGACCAGATCTTATCTTCTGAAGAAAGGTTCTATGACGAGAACGAAACATCGTACTGGAAGGAGTTAGTTAAGGAAGAAAAGAACGGAGAGAGGTTTATATCCGAATCCGATGGATTCACATGGAAGACTCCCTTTGCTCCTTTGGGCTTAGAACACGTTAGAGGAGTGTGTTTAGAAGACTTTACAGATTTAGAAAATGACTATTTAGAAGGGATGGCACAGGGTATCGTTAATGTTCTGAAGGGTTACTACGAAATGGGGAAGAATTCATACAACATCTCCGTGCTCATGTCGCCACTAGGAGAAAATAGGAACAGAACCGTCGTAGATATAGTCGCTAGAAGTAATTTTGATAAGTACTATTGGTGTGACGTTTTCTCATTAGAAAAGCTCCTAGGTGAAAAATCTTCCAATAAGACTCCAGAAAACATAGCGGAATTTATGAGAGGTCACTTTTGATATTAACGGTACATAGGCTTTTCGTTCCTGAACTTTTTGAGTAATTTTTTTTTCAATTCTTTGTCAATCCTCTGGTACTTCGAATCTTCAGGATCGAAGGGATACCCTTTGTTTATAGGTCCCATCATAAGGGCACCCTCTTTATCTACAGATGATAATCGTGTAGGTTTTTCGTCCATCTTTTTCTTGATGACTTTTTGAGCCTTTTCTTTATCACCCTTACATTCTTCTAGGATGTGCATAAAGTTCTCCAATTCATCTCTGGTAAAATGTCGGTACCCAAAACTCGGAAGGTCCTTTTCGATCTTAACCCCGTCTATATCGATCTTCGTACCTTTGCCGATGGGATTCTGTGTGTATATTGAATCGATCTTAAGAAAGTATCCGGTATCTTCACGTATGATATATATGTCATAGAACTCTCCAGACTTATCGGTCCAGAACTTCCATCCATTTGGATCTTCTTCATAATCTTCCAAGAAACTGTTCATCACTTTTTCCGCGTCCTGCATGATTTATGCCACACGAATTGATTAATCACCATTGGATTTATATTTTTTTGAATTTGTATGACTTTAGTAAACACATTTAATTAATACTTTTAAATTGTAATATCAAGGTGATCTAATGTCGTCGAAAACTTGCAAAGAATGTGTTTATTTCATCTCTCACGATTCCTACAACTACATGGGTTTCTGTAAGAAAAAGGAAAAGATGTCTCTTTCCGAGCACGAATGTCCTGAGGTAAAAGAGATAAAATTCAAGGATGTGGAAGAAGCTTTGGAGGAACGAGGGTGGGTATACTGTGAGACATGTAAAAAGCCTATCTACGACGTTGAAGAGTTGAAGAAACATACCGAAGGTAAGATCGTTTGGGAGTTTTATCCCGACGATGTAGCTGCTGAGGATAGTCCTGCGGGAGACTGAAAATATGAGTAGAGAAGAACTCTTATTCATCATCGGTGGTGAACAGGGGGCCGGACTCGAAACTACCGCACAGATATTGACTTACGCTTTGACCTCCAAAGGTTACGGCTCTATAGCTGATCGGCAGTACCATTCCAACATCAAAGGTAAACACAGTTACGTGCACAGTAAGATATCTACCAAAACTTATCCAAGGTCCTTGACGTACCCTATCCAGTTATTGGGATGTATGGACGCTGAAACACTTTTCACTCATTATGAAAATGTTGAAGAGGGAGGATATGTTGTTTACGACGTTTCCATCGAAGATACCAACATCGACGATATTCCAAGCATCAGCCACGAATTGAAATCAACTTACAAAAAGAATGATATAGGCAGCGAGATAATTGAACTAGTTCACTACTTAGAAAAAGAAAAAGATATAGTCACCATACCACTTGATTTTCAAGCCTTTTTAGAAGAACTTCAGGAGAATTTCGAATTATCATCATCCCAAGCGTCTCGATATGTTAGTTCTATATTGATAGGTGCAGTATCCGGACTTATAGGTCTTGATGAAAAAAGTCTAGATGTAGCTGTAGAAAGGAAGTTTAAAGAAAAAGAAAAGATCGCAGACCAGAACAAGTTTTTTGTTGAACTCATCTCCAACAAAATAAAAGATGACCTCGGGTCACCTTTAGAATTGAAAAAATCAGAACTGAATGAAGAAAAACGTCTTCTAGTCAGTGGAAACGATGCTGTTGGCATGGGTAAGATCACAGGTGGAATTTCATTCCAAAGCTATTATCCTATCACTCCTGCGGCCGATGAAAGTTTCTTTTTAGAAGAGCATGGAGAGGAAAAGAACATAGTGGTCATTCAAACAGAGGACGAGATCGCAGCCATTAATTCTGCCATCGGATCATCGTTGACCGGTGCAAGGAGTGCTACCGCTACCAGTGGACCCGGATACAGTTTAATGGTGGAAGGGATCGGTTGGGCAGGTATCAACGAAGTCCCGGTGGTTGTAACTTATTATCAAAGAGGAGGACCGAGTACTGGTATGCCCACTAGAGGTGGCCAATCCGACCTCTTCTCAGCACTATACGGTTCACATGGCGAAATTTCCAAGATAGTCATCTGTTCCGGCGATCACGAGGAGTCCTTCCAGGATGCCGTCGAGGCATTCAACTTCGCAGAGGAATACCAAGTCCCGGTCATACACATGCTCGATAAATTCCTAGCTAACTCTGTTGTTAACATGAAATCCCCTGATCTTTCCGAAGTAGAAATACGAAGGGGTGATATAGGCGGGTCTAAAGATTACAAACGATTCGCCGATGGTCCAGTTTCGAAAAGGGCCTTTTTAGGTCAGGAAGTCATGTGGTACACGGGAAGTGAACACGATGAAGATGGTAATGTCAGTGAAAATCCAGGAACTAGAGTTAAGATGCAGGATAAGAGGATGAAAAAACTCGAATTAGCATATGAAGAGATCCCTGACGAAAAACAATTCAAATATTTCGGACCAGATAACCCGGATTTCATACTCGTCGGATGGGGTTCTGTGAAGGGTGTATGTCTGGACGCTATCGAAGAGATGGATGGTGCTTATCTTCACATAAGGATGTTCTCTCCGTTCCCGGCTGATTCAGTCAAAGATATATTATCTAAATGTGAGACTTGTATAGCAGTTGAACACACACACTCGCCTTTAATAAAAAGATCCGTATCCATGAATACCGGTATAACCATCGAGAACGAGATCGTGAAATACACTGGTAGGCCTATGTTCCTCATGAAAGTAAAAAAAGCCATCAAAGATATTTTGGATGGAGATAAAAGGAAGGTGATAGAACATGGCCCATGATTATGAAAGCGATGTTTGGGTTGATTGGTGTAAAGGATGTGGAAACTTCGGTATAGTTTCCAGCATGTACAAAGCCTTTAAAGAACTAGAACTGTCTAAGGAAAGCACGGTAGTTGTCTCAGGTATTGGATGCTCTGGAAAGACCCCTCATTACATAGACGTTTCAGGAGTGCATACACTTCACGGTAGAGCTATCCCTTATGCAACGGGCATAAAGATATCGAACCCGGAACTTGACATAGTAGTAAACGGCGGTGACGGTGATCTTTTGGGTATAGGTGCGGGACATTTCGTAGCTCTCGGTAGAAGAAATATAAACATGACCATTTTACTCCATAATAATAGAGTATATGGATTAACCAAAGGTCAAGCAGCACCTACTTTAGGTAAGGGTCTTAAAACGAAAGGACTATTCAAACCTAATATACAGGATCAAGTCGAACCATTAAAACTCGCGTTAACCTGTGGATTTACATACGTAGCTAGGGGTTCCGCTCTCGATCCGAACCAATTGAAAGAGTTGATAATGGAAGGTATCCAACACGAAGGCACGGCGTTCATAGATATTTTCCAACCCTGCGTGACATACAACGACATCCATACATGGGACTATATCAAGGAAAACGTGGAACGGTTGGATGAAGACTATGATCCAGAAATTAGTGATGACGAGGACAAAATAAACCAGGCTTTTAAGATGTTAAATGATGAAGAGAAGATCTACACTGGAGTCTTCCTAAAAGACGAGAAAAAGTCAACTTTTGAAGAGAGAATCAAAAACATGCTGCCAGGCTACGAAGATACACCACCTGCAAAACGTGAAATAGATCAAACAATGGATCAGAA
>JAFDTG010000079.1 GCA_019594235.1 Candidatus Saliniplasma halalkaliphilum
AGAAACTGGCTCACTAACTGGTATAACCATCAAACATAATGTTAATACTACCAATGAAGCGATGATTTTAACTTTCATTACTTCTTCACCTCTCTAGAAATGTTACTTCAACAGTTGAAGAGACTTCCTCGGATAGACCGTCTAGGATAGCCTGAAATTCATATGAATATTCATTGCCTATATTTTCTTCATTGATGCGGGTCTCAACCCTCGTATTGATATGAAATTCACCTTCTTCCACATCAAACGTAATGAAAGCTTCGTGTTCTCCTCTTGCACCTGTATTTATTTTCTCTGTTTCTTCCCAATCAACGAAGCTAGCATTAGTACCTTCATTTTGACTCGTTTCGAAATCTAACGCATTTTGGATAGTGTTTTTTCCATCTAAACCTTGGGCTGTCAACCTGATTTCATCAGGATCTAAATCATCAGAAAATTCACCTTCAGCACTAAGCCATATCTTGGTTTGATAGTTACCAGGACCTGTGATAGAGGACATAAACATCTCAACATTCAATTCCAATGTACTCTCATTATTTACTGTGGTAACAGCAGTTGCGGTCTCATTCTCATAATACTTATCTGTAAGGTCCGTCTCTTCCACCAAGTTCTCTCGATATTCTACTTCTAACGTTTGGTATCCTTCAACCACTTCGATCGGCTCTCCCTCATCACGGTACCCGGCCACGATCATCGTCACCACCAGCATCGCTATTATCGGTATCACCATCACTCGTACTTTGTTCGTTTCAGATATTTTACCTGTTATCTTATCACCATCGACGGCACATAAGAGGATCCTCATATATATATCGGTGTTTTAGAATGTATGTGCTAGTTACTATATTAGTTTTAATATTGATTTTAGCACAATTCAGATTTACCTATGAATTTTAAAAAAGTTGAGTCGGAACGGATGAAGTTGCACATCTAACCTGCACCATAATCTGTAGGATATAGCGAAAAAAATCCTGCGCCTCGCCCCATCACTGCTGTGGTCATAGTAGCTTTGTGATTACAAGACTACTATTCGAACGCTCAGCAAACTAGATGAATGACAAACTACTAAATCAGATCGATTTGCCTCTCTTATCCATATCCATTACTCATCTCGGTTCACCATTGTCCGTTTCTAGATCATGTCATAAGACTGAAAAGCTAGTTCGGCTGAAACTCATCCTCGCAAAAAATTTATAATCTCCCTATGAACTCAAAGTTCGAATCGTGATATTATGGAATGTCAAAAATCAGATAATATGGAGCATTGTAACTGTTCATATCCAGGATGTACTAGGAAAGGTATTTGCTGCGAGTGTATACAGTATCACCTTTCTATGAACCAACTACCAGCTTGTGCATTTCCCGACGATGTGGAGGAAACATATGACAGATCCTTTGAGAAATTCGCAGAGATCCATGGTTGAAATCAAGAGGATACCCGGAAAGTCTTTCTCATCTAACGTATATATAGTTCAAGCACAGAAAAACTTCATTTTAGATGCTGGAGCGGGACCTGTTAAACTTATTTGTGAATACGTGGACAGTGAGAGCATAGATATCGATCGGATCATTTTGACTCACCGGCACTACGATCATGTCGGTGGAGCTGAAAAGTTATCGGAACTGTTAGATGTTCCCATCTATGCCCATGAACTGGCAGCAAAAGCACTGTGTGAAGGCAACGATGAAACTATAATATCAAGTAGTTTTGGGAAAGAAATATCCGGTCTTGACGTGAAGACTTTTGATGAAGAAACTTATGCTGGATTTTTACAGATATACACTCCCGGCCATACGAACTGCAGCATATGTTTATATCATGGAGGAGAAAAGATATTACTATCCGGCGATACGGTTTTCTCCGGTGGAGGAGTTGGGAGATCTGATCTACCTACGGGTAATTTCAAAGAACTTAAAGATTCCGTCGAAAAATTGACTAAATACGATGTACATTCGCTTTATCCAGGTCATGGACCTAGTGTTCAAAAAGAGGGAAATCAACATATACGATTATCCCTTAAAAATATCTCGTATCTTTAAAGGTGTTTAAATGGAAGTAGAATGTGATAAAAAGGAATGTGATGGAGATTGTCCAGAATCGATATTTTATTTGGCTGAAGAGGTCCTCTTGAATGGCGAACTGATTGTTTATCCAACAGAGACACTTTACGGTTTAGGGGGAGATGCTTTTGATGTTTTAGTTTTAGATGAGATCAGAAAGGTAAAGGAAGCACCACCTGACAAAAAGATATCTACTGCATATACAAGTTTACAACAGGCCTCGTCTTATTTAGACATACCAGACCTTGCCTGGGAGTTGGGGGAACATTTTCTTCCGGGACCTTTGACTATCGTTCTTAAAAAAGATGGAGACACCCATGGTATAAGAGTTCCAGACCATCCTGTTGCTCAGAAGATCGTAGAAAAATTTGGGCCGATAACTTCGACCAGTGCTAATATACATGGAAAACCTGATCCCATCGATATGGAAACCGCCAAGACCCAGCTCGGGAATAAAGTAAAACTCTACATCAATTGTGGAGAATGTAAATATAAAGAAGGAACTACCGTTCTATTGATAGACGACGGTGACATAGAGATATTAAGAAAAGGTGCTATTTCACTAGAAACTATAGGTGATAAACTTGGACGCAAAATCTAAAAGGAAATACATTAAAGCAGGTAGGATAGCTAAAAAGGCTCTGGAAAAAGGTAAAGAAACGTGTAAAGCAGGTAAGAGTTACCTCTCTGTGGTAGATAAAGTTGAAAAAGTTATCCATAAATACGGTGCTAGACCTGCTTTCCCCGTCAATATATCGGTAAACGATGTAGGGGCGCATTACACCCCGTATCCAGGAGATGAAAAATACTTCGAAGAAGGAGATATTGTCAAGATCGATGTGGGTGTACATTTAGATGGTTTTATTGCTGACAACGCGCTGACTGTAGAGATAGGTACCAAAAGACATGATGACCTGATAAAAGCAGCTGAAGAAAGCCTAGATATTGCTATCAAATCTATAAGACCCGGTGTCAAAACAAAGGACATCGGAAGGAATATAGAATCTGTCATAGAAAGTAGAGGTTTTAAGCCTATATCTAATTTGAGTGGTCATTCTATTGAGAGGTATTCACTTCACAGTGGACTTTCTGTTCCCAACGTTCCAAAAGGGAGGGGAAGGATCAAAAAAGGTATGGTATTGGCCATCGAGCCATTCGCCACAGATGGAAAAGGTAAAGTAAGAAATGGGGAAAACAGCAGGATAGTCAAATTAGAAAAGCCTAGGAATTTAAAAGGTGAAGATAAAGAATTCTACAACTGGGTCAAGGAAAGGTTCCATCACTTACCATTCACTGGCAGATGGTGCAGAAGTTATGGCGATGATTATGAATATCGTTTAAAAAGATTGATAAGATTTAATGCCGCCATGACTTATCCGATTTTAGTCGAAGCTAAGGGAAGCTTGGTGACGCAAAGGGAGCATACAGTTATAGTGACATCTAAAGGTGCGAAGATCATCACTAATTGATATCACATCTTTTCTTCCCACTCTTCTATATCTTCTCTACTAGTCCTTACCATATACTTCTTACCTTCGAATTGAGGTGTAGTTACGGCAATTACACCTAGCATTATGTAATAAGAGGCTGCAATAGAGAATACGAGAGCGCCAGGAATACCTCCGATATAGGACCTTAATATCATTGTAGTCAAATCTCCCGTGGGGGTAGGGTGCATGAAAAGTTTACCAAGCCATAACAAAAGTGTGACTGAGAAAAGCCAGATATATATCCTTCTTAGCCTATGAGAAAGAGCTTTCCAGTAAGGGATTTTGTAGTGTGGTGTACGCAGGTCATCAGATAAGGTTTTCAGCCACTGCCGACTAGTTACGTCCTTGCCCGGATTAAGTGTTTTACCTATGAAGTTCTTTTCTAGAACTCTGACCCTGCTGTCGTAAGCATTGAATGAAAGAAAACGTCTTGATTCTATAAACCATAAGATCGAAATAAAAACCATTCCAAAAAGAAGTAGTTCATGAGGGCGAGCTGGAGCAGTATATGTCCATGTTATTAATGCAGATAGGATCAATATAGCCCAATTTGTGGTTCTATCTAACCGTTGTCTCCAAACATTAGCTCTTTGAACCTCTCCCCTGTACATATGTGTAATCATAGTCGTGAAATCCGACATGCTGATACCTTCTACGAAATCTTCTGGGTCAGGATCCTTCATTTTAGGGGTCACCTATCTTTATTAAGTATAGTAAGTCAACCATTATTAAAATTGTTGTGCCGAACCAATTAGTTCTACCAAACTTTTGATATCTTCTTTTTCCATGATATCTTTCATTTCTTCTACGATCAAAGCACCAGCATCCTTACCTCGGTAATATATTGCAGAACCTATTTGAAGAGCTGATGCTCCTGCTGTAATGTATTCTAAGGCATCTCTACCATAAGTGATACCACCACATCCTATTATGGGGATGTCTACATTTTGATATATATCATAAACACACTTCAGTCCAATAGGTTTTATAGCTGGGCCGCTGTATCCTCCCACTTGATTACCAAGGAATGGTTTCCTGGTTTCAAAATTGATAGCCATAGCCTGAACTGTATTTATAGCCACTATTGCATCAGAACCAGCTTCTTCTGCAGCTACTGCAACATCTACAATATCTGAGAATGGAGTTAATTTGGCAAAAATTGGAACCTTGGTATTTCTTTTTACGGTTCTCACAATATCTTTCACTAATTCTGGGTCCGTTCCTATCGCCGCACCGTAACCTTCTGCATGAGGACAGCTCAAGTTCAATTCTACTGCGTCAACTCCACCTTCTTCCATCTTTACTGAAAGCTCTATAAACTCTTCCTTATCTCCGGCAAATACACTACCTATGATCGGTTTAGATTCTCTTGAGAGATTTTTTAGTTCTTTCAAAAAAACATCTATTCCTGGATTGGGTAAACCCATGGCGTTGAGTAATCCATGTTCAGTTTCGATCATGGTAGGGTTTGAATGACCTTCTCTAGGTTCTAATCCGATAGATTTGGTCACCACACCTCCCATCCCGGACTCTAAAATATTCTTCATAGAATCGGCGGTTTGACCTAATATTCCAGAAGCTAAAAGGAGGGGGTTTTCTAAAGTTATTTCAGAGATGCGAGTATTGATGTCGACCATGATATCTTATTTGAGTTATATGAATTAAGATTTTTGATTGTTTCAGATAACAAAACGATAATATTAAATGAGGCCATAAGTATTACGGGACTAGGTGCACACGATGTTTAAAGATACGATCCCAGGTCTCGATAGAGTTTTTCACACCGATGTTAAACCACCACAAGTATCGTTGGTAACAGGTCCACCCGGTTCTATGAAAACAAGTTTCTGCTACAGTTTGATGACTAGATACGTCGAAAAAACAGGTGATTTTGGATTATATACCACTTTAGAAGAAAGTGTAGACAGTCATCTTAATAATATGGAAAGTTTAGGTATCGATCTGAGTTTGAATATGCAGATATCTGATATCACTGATTTGAGAGAGATCGATCAGATCGTGGATGATGAAGAAACGGATTACATCGATTTCTTAGAAACGATGTTGAGACATTTTAAAAAAGAGAAAGGTGATAAATTCAAAGTTTTCGCAATGGACTCATTAGGAGCACTTTACTCTCTTATGGAAAACGAAAAGAACATGCGTAAAAAGATGTTCTATTTCTTTAAATTGTTGAGGGATCTAGATCTTTACAGTTTCGTAGTAATGGAGCGTTCATTAGGCGGAGAAGCTAATCTATTAGGTAATGAAGGATTTCTTGTAGACGGCGTTATCATGTTAGGTATCGATAGGAACAGAGGAAAACTCACAAGATACCTACAGATCGAAAAGATGAGGGCCTGTAAACACAGCATGGAAAAACATGCTCTCGATATTGGTAACAACGGTTTGAAGGTATTAGGACCTATCTTTGAATGATGTGAGAACCTTTCGTAAGTTATTTAAGATAGAGCTACTATTCGCCTATAACATTTGAATAAATCAACCCTCGGGGGAATTACATTGCCAGAAGAAGATGAATTCTTATCAGAAATGGAAGGTTACGTCGGTAAACTAAAACAGCAAAAAGCAGAGCTTGATAAAAGAGCTTCAAAACTGGATGAAAGAGAGGAATCTCTTGATCAAAAAGAAGAAGAGCTCAAAAAGAGAGAAAACGACTTAAACGTTCGTAAGCAGGAAATCGCTAAAAAGTCAGATGAGCTCAAAGAACTCAAAACTAAGTTTGAAAATCAGCAGCAAAAACTGAAAGAAGCGAGAAAAGAACTTGACCAAGAACGTGAGGAAGTAAAATCTGTCAGGAACAGTCTGCTTGAGAAGCTAGAACAGGTCGATAAGCTAAAAGAAGAAATTTTGGATAAAAAGAAAGACCTCGTTGATAGAGAAGATGCTATGGTCGAGAGAGAGGAAGACCTAGACGAGAGAGAAAATGCCATTGTTAAAAAAGAAGAAGAAATCTTGGAAGAAAGGAGAGAAAGCCTGAAAAGCTTATCTGAGTTACAAGCGACATTCAGAGAAAGTCTAGACGAAAACAGAGATATGATGAAGAAAGAGAGACAATTACTCGACGAAGATAAAGAACTAGCCAATAAAAGGAATAGGCTCCTAGAAGCTCATAAAAAGATGCTCGAAAGGGAGAAGGAATTAATCTCCGAAGGTGGAGAGATGCCTACTATCGAAGTACCATCCATGCCAGAGAAATCTGAAGTGGAAACAGGTGAAACTGAAGAAGTTCCTGATGTAGAAGTTGAAGAAGAAGTCGAAGTTCCGGAAGAAACTGAGGAAGAAATAGTCGAAGAAACTGAGGAAGAAGAAGTTGAAGTTCCAGAAGAGACTGAGGAAGAAATAGTCGAAGAAACTGAGGAAGAAGAAGTTGAAGTTCCAGAAGAGACTGAGGAAGAAATAGTCGAAGAAACTGAGGAAGAGGAAGTAGA
>JAFDTG010000071.1 GCA_019594235.1 Candidatus Saliniplasma halalkaliphilum
CAAGAAAAATTTGATAAAAATAATAATGGGCATAGCCATAATGCAGAACGCCGCCAATTTATTTCTGGTCTCTTTGGCCTACCGAAGAGGTGAATATGCTCCAATATTCACAAGCGCAGAATCTACTGAGATGGTGATGCCAACAGCCCATGCACTGACATTGACAAGTATCGTCATCGGGTTAGCTACTACAGCTTTACTACTTTCCTTCGTGATCATGATAAAGAAGCATTATGGGAGCATAAACACTGACGATGTGAGGCGGTGCAAAGAATGAACATAGACATAGTACAACATTCCCCCGCTTTGATTCTAGCCATTCCTTTACTTTTTGCTTTTCTCACCCCTATAGTTGATAGGATATCTGAAAAAGGCCGTGATGCAATATTATTTTTAGGCTTATTTATAATGGCATTTTTCGTATCTGTTATGGCCTACGAGGTCTATACTGTTGGCGGATGGTCTTATGTGTTCGGTGGAGGCACAGCGACTCCAAATGGGACGGGTTCTTCTTTCTTTAGAATTCTATTTGTTGCAGATGGCATTTCCGCAATGGCCAGCATAACTCTAACCATCTCGGCTATAGGAGCTGCGATCTATTCATATAAATTCATGGAACATGATACTGGCTTGAATAAGTTTAACACATTGTTTCTACTGATGGTAGCAGGCGTAAATGGAATGGTTCTTACAGGAGATCTTTTCAATCTTTTCGTTTGGTTCGAAGTCGCGTCGGTTTCCTCTGCTGCCCTTATCGCGTTCAAAAATTATGAAGGAGAAGCTGTCGAAGCCGCTTTAAAATATATGATACTAAGTGTAGTCGCTGGTTTATTCTTTCTTTTATCTATCGGTTTTCTATATGGACAGTACGGCGTCTTGAATTTTCAGCTTCTAGCTGAGAACATAACTGGAACGAATTTAGATAAAATTGCCTTGACAATTTTGGTAGTCGTTTTAGCTCTGAAGGCAGGTGCTGTGCCACTTCACTTTATTATTCCAGATGCTTACTCTATGGCACCTGGCTCTGTAACGGCAGTTTTAGTTGTTGCAAGTCAGGCGGGCCTTTGGGTTCTGTTTAGAGTAGTATTCACACTTTATGGCCTTGCAGTCAACACTTTTACTTTAGGATGGATAGTTATTGTTTTAGGTATCCTTTCGATGTTCATCGGCGTTACAATGGCACTTGTTCAGAAGACCGTTAAAAGATTGATGGCTTATCATGCCATATCCCAGACAGGATATATGCTTTTAGGCGTAGGTGTCGGTTTAGCAGTGTTGGGACAACCTGAGATGGATATATATGGAAGGCTCGCCATGGAAGGTGGTATCTTTCACATAATCAATCATGCTATGTACAAAGGATTACTTTTCATGACTGCAGGTGTCATTATCTATGAAACTGGAAAAAGAAAATTAGATGAACTTGGAGGTCTGGGTCACTCGATGAAGTGGACTATGGTTTTTTTCATGATCGGGGCTTTAGCCATCGCGGGAATACCTCCGTTCAATGGTTTTGCTTCAAAATTGATGATATATAAATCCGTATATAGTTTTAATCCACTCCTATCTATAATTGCTATGGTGGTCAGTATACTAACCTTAGCATCTTTCGTAAAGGTCTTCCATTCCATCTTTATGGGACCAAAAGATGAAAGTGTTTCCAAAACCACAGAAGCACCCAAACCGATGTTGCTCGGCATGGCTATTCTCGCTGGAGTGGTGATACTATTCAGTCTTTTCCCTGGACTAGTGGTATCAACCATTGTAGAACCAGCAGTTGAAGCATTGGGGGTGATCGTTTGAATAATATGATAAATCAACTAGTTTTGGTAAGAGAGTGGCATCCTCTAGTTCTGATTTTAATAGGCTTGATAGTTGGATTGGTAGTTTATGTCATTTATAGGTTAGGAAATCCTTCCTTCAAAGAGACCAGGTACAAAAGAGAGCCTTTTCTTTCTGGTAATGTCTCTCCCGGTGAATCCAAAGCACTTCATATAGGAGGAAGTAACTTATATTGGGGATTTACAAGGGCATTGAAAAAATACTTTAAACCTCTAGTCGGAGCCCATACAGGGATAGTTAATGATTATATTTATTGGTTTATAATAACTATAGCAATCGTTATGGTGGTGCTTTATTTTGTATGAGGTGTAATCATGAAACTTTCGAAAACGTTCGATAAATCTTTATGGGTATTCCACGTAAACAGTGGCTCGTGCAACGCTTGTGATATTGAAATCGTCTCAACAGTGACTCCGAGATATGATGTAGAGAGGTTTGGAATTGAGTTGGTCGGTACACCTAGGCATGCTGATGTTCTTCTATTTACAGGTCCTGTTATAAAAAAGACCAAAGAACGTGTTCTTAGGATTTATGAACAGACTCCTGATCCCAAGGTGGTCATGGTAATAGGTAATTGTGCGGGCACTACAGGAGTTTACTACGATAGCTATGCGATAGAAGGTCCTATAGATACTCTTCTTCCTGATGATGCACATCTGATATACGTTACTGGTTGTCCGGTAAGACCTGAGAACATCATAAACGGTGTTAAAGAAGCGTGGTTATATCTAGAAAAATTGAGAGGTGATCAAGTATGAATAGAAAAGAACTTCCGTTAAATCTTGACGAATTGGAGGAATATCTCACTGAAGAACTTGGTGATGATATCAAAGAATTTCGGACCGAAGAGATAGAGAAAGGTCTTTCTAAGAAATATATGAAATTGATATGGATGAGAGTGATTAAAGATTCCTTTCGAGATGCTGTAAAAGCCATCGCTGATATACAAACTCCTCATCTTTCCGTAGCATCTGGTTCAGATAAAGGTGATTTCGTTGAATTGATATATCACTTCATGGTGAATTACGGGTTCGCTGAACAAGAAACAGCAATAAACCTAAAAGTCCATTTGCCTAAAGATGATCTAGCCATACCTACTATTACAGATATAGTTCCTGGAGCAATAACTACTGAGAGGGAAAAGCAAGAATTTTTGGGCATCGACGTAAAGGATATACCGGATGACAGGAGGATGTGGCTGGATGAAAATTATCCTGAAGATAAGTATCCTTGGCGCTGGGATGAGGATGGTATGGAGGATATGTCCAGGCATGTGCATGAAAAGGAGCAAACATTTGAAGAGCCAGTTTCTGAAAGAGTGAAAAAAGAAGAAAAGGATGGTGAGTGAACATGGTGAAAGGTAAAGCGACTTATGAGGTTCCGATAGGACCTATACACCCTGCTTTGAAAGAACCTTTCATGGTAAATTTTAAATTGGAGGGTGAAAAGATCGTAGATGCTGATCCACATCCCGGCATGAATCATAGAGGTATAGAATTCATGGGGATGCACAGGAATCCCCTGAAAGTGATACCTCTCGCTGAACGGACGTGCGGTATCTGTTCGATTGTTCATCAGCATATGTATACTACAGCATTAGAACATGCCGTAGACATTGTTCCAACTGAAAGATCAAGATATATAAGGACCATCATGATGGAGCTTGAAAGAATCCATTCTCACGTTTTATGGGCGGGTGTCGCTGCACATGAGATAGGATTTGACACGCATATGCATTTCACTTGGAAAATAAGAGAAAAGGTCATGGATCTTCTTGAAGCGATCTCTGGAAACAGGGTCAATTACTCCATGTGGACCTTTGGTGGTGTGCGTCGAGATATTGAAGAGGATATGCATCCTCAAATTAAAGAGACTTTAGATTATTATAAAGACCTTTATGATAAGCTAGAGGACATATTTTTAGGTGATCCTAGTATTCGACACAGGACAAGAGATGTTGGTATTTTGACCAAGAAAAAGGCTTTAGAACTCTGTGGTGTTGGTCCTACGGTTAGGGGATCAGGAGTGAAAAAGGATGTCAGGATAGATCAGCCTTATTCTGCTTATCCCGATCTCGAACTGGATTATGTCATACCATCTAGATATGGTTACGAAAATAAAGGGGATGTGTTTTCAAAGACTTTAGTAAGATTGAAAGAGATTATACAGTCTATAGACTTGATAGAACAGTGTGTCAAAAAAATGCCTGAAGGAGAGATTACGAGTGAGCCCAATAAAGCCGCACTCTTAAATAAACTCAAAACAGCTTCTGGTGAAGGTATCGGAAGACTTGAAGCACCTAGAGGAGAAGCGATGCATTATGTACGATTAACGGAAGATAACGAGGATGTGGATTGTTGGAAGATTAGAGCTTCTACTTATAACAACTTGGCGACTTACGCTCCGATGTTCATGGGTGAGCAGATAGCAGATATTCCTATCATAGCGGCCTGTATCGATCCTTGTATAGGGTGTATGGATAGGGCGGAGATAGTCGATATCGAGACAGGGGTGAAGGAAGAATATACTAAGGATGAACTCCATGAATTGTCCGTTCAAAAAACTAAAGATTTGCTGGAGGGTATCGATAGATGAATATCGAATCGATTTTAGAAGGTTGGTTGTTGAATGTAGTATTTATATTCCTGATTTCATTTATAGGTATTTTTTTGGGGCTTCTATACAAAGGATTCGATAGAAAGATAAGTGCAATGATGCAGTCTAGGATCGGCCCTCCGATCATCCAACCGTTCAGAGATGTTAGAAAGTTACTAACCAAAGAAACGATCGTTCCTGAAAACGCAATAGAGTGGATATTTAATGGAGCACCAATAATAGCTCTCATCGCACCACTGGTTGCTTTGATGTATCTCCCTATCGGGCCTTTTAGTCCTTTACTGGAGGGATACGGCGATCTTATACTGGTACTTTATCTCCTAGCCATACCTGCCATAGCGATGGCTGTGGGTGGTTTTTCTAGTAGTTCTCCTTATGCGACAGTCGGTGCTCAGCGTGAAGTTGTATTGATGATGAGTTATGAACTGCCTCTAGCGATATCCGCTATAACTGTAGCTTGGAAGATGAACGAGATAGTTGGACCTGAAACTAACCCGTTCTCTTTACAAGTGATATCCTCTAATCCTATATGGGGTCATGTGGGACTTATCGGAGGTCTAGGAATTGCGCTGATAGTCTTCACTTTGTTTGCGGTATTACCAGGTGAGCTTTCAAAGGAGCCGTTCGGACAAGCGAAAGCGAAGACTGAGATAGCTGATGGTGTATTCGTTGAATATACCGGTCGCAACCTAGGTTTGTTTTATATAGCTAATACTGTTCAGATGATTGTTTTAGCAAGTTTGATTATAACTTTGTTCTTTCCATATCAACTATCTAATTTACTAGAAAGATGGATAATTTTACAAGGTCCTATACTTCCGATCGTTGAAATGGGCGTATGGGCTCTCCTTGTAGATGTAGTGTTCTATCTTTTCAAATTATTACTGATCATATATTTCGGTGTATCCCTTGTTAGAGTAGCATTTGCGAGATTCCAAATTGACAAAGCGAGTTATTTCTATTGGGTTCCGATAAGTATAATAGGTCTTTTAGGTTTACTTTTCGTAGTTGTAGGAGCCACGGTATGAGGTGATCTAAATATGCCAACATCTACAATATATCTTCTGATAAAGCAGCTTTTTGAGAAAAAGGCGACGAATCCCTTTCCTTTGAAGTACGCCCCCGATGATATGACATCAGCGGCGGAACTCATCGAGAAAGGAGACTTAGACTTGAATCCGCCTATAGATGTCCCAGAGAATTATAGAGGAAAGATTCGTTATGATAAGGACTGTTGCATCGGATGCAAACTTTGTGTTAGGGTCTGTCCGTCTGAAGCATTAGTTTTTAAAGAGGAAGAAGCCAAAGTCAAGCACTATGTGGCAAGATGTACTTTTTGTGGTCAATGTGTGAATATATGTCCTAAAAGTTGTTTCGAATTTTCTGAGGAATTTCTCATAGCCGGGACGGACAAGAACGCTGAAGACCTGATAATCAATCCTTAAAACTCTTCTTGGAACTAATCAGGTCTTCTTAATCTAGGTAGATCTCTCCACTCATCCTTCTTTAGAAGCTCTATCATCTTATCCTTTGCCTCTTTGAGTTCAAGAGTCATACCCTCCTTCAAACTCATATCTTTTGGCTGTATTCCTATAAGATAAACCTCTTCCACTTTCCTTTCTAAAAAATCCATTACTGTAGATAGAGGCAAAGCGTGTGTGCTCATAGTGAAGACTCCTAAATGTTTTCTAGGCACTATTCGGATTTCACCGGGTTTTAGTCCCATCTTAGCAGCGTCCACTATGACAACCAAATCGTATTGACCTTCCTCTATCAAGGTTATGTGATTTTCAGGAACTGATCCGCAATCTATTTTGTCCCAATCCTCGCTCTTTAATTCTCTAACTACCAGTTCACCAACTGCGTCGTCCCCTCTTATATCGTTTCCAACTCCTAATAGTAGTTTATTAGGCATAGTGAATTCAGATGACCTCAGTATATAAAGCTTTATCCTATAATCTTCAATATGCATAATGAATTCATAAAATTTCCAAATGATTCAAAACGAATGAACAAGAAATCCAGATTTCAAAAGATTAAAAGATATAGTGTAAAATAAATTCTTTGTAAGAACGACTCAATACGATAAGAGGAAAAATAGTATATATGGAAATTCTATTAAGGTAATCTAACATGTTTGAAAATATACTGATTGCTACAGATGATTCTCAGCTTGTTAAAAATGCCATAAAATATACTGCGAATGCTTTCCCTGATGCTAACTATCATGTATTAAATGTAATAAACACGAGTAATAAAAGCGTTCCAATAACAGATATTCTCATGGAGGATTTAAAGAAAGCCTCTAGAATGGCCATCAAAGATGCAGAGGATATATTCAATGAGATGGGAATAAAAAAGATCAAAAAAAGTATCGGAAAAGGAGTTCCTAGTGAAGAAATTGTTAGTTATTCTCAAAAACATGGTATAGACCTTATTGTGATGGGTACACAGTCTAAGACGGGTACCCAAACACAGGAGATTGGGAGAACATGTTTGCACGTTTTGGAGCATAGCCATGTACCTGTCCTTCTTTTTGATAACATTGTGGAGATAAAGAAACCAAAAAAAATCTTACATCCCTCTAGTGGGAGTAAATATTCTATGAGGGCAGGTTACCTTGCTATCAAATTGACTAAATATTTTGACGGAGAAGTTGAAGTCTTGATAACACAAGGTGGCGGAGAGACAGAACGTACCTTTAAAGAAAAGGACTTAGAAAATCTTACCTATCTTGAAGACCTCAGATTAGAAACTGAACACGCTTTCAAAAAATTATATGAATTCGCTAAGAACAATGACATTCATTATAAATTGAAGTCCTGTTCTATTAAACCAGATAAAGACATAGTTGAGGAGTCTAAAAAGTATGATCTTATCGTGGGGAGCATGGGTAGACCTGGTTTAAAATACAAACTGAGAAAAATTTATCCTCCTTTTGCTGTTGGTGAATTGGAGAGAGAGATAATAGTAGAATCAAAAGACCCAATACTCTTTGTGGAAGATTAAAAACAAATCTAAAATAAGGTATTATTTGCCTTTTAGGCTCAAGGCATGGAGGAAGTCCCATAACCTTTTCAAAGTTAGAATTCTAAAATAAACTGTATTCCAAAAAGACCAATATGAGACCAATAAAAGCCATGATAGAAATCGGTATCCAATATACGTAACTCACTTTATCGATCTGAAGTCTTGCAAAAGAGACACCTAGTATAGATACGCCAACGTAAATGATTATCAGCAACTTAAAGAGGAAAAAGACAGTGTCTATTAGTATTGCCCACAATCCTATCTCTATATGAAGTAATTCTGGTCTATTGATCTCTACTATAGGATACAAAATCTCCGTGAGCTGATATGGAAAAAATATCGTGATTATCAAACTCCCTAAAACCACCATATGGACTGAACTCGCCATGTAATAAAATGCTAAATTTCTGCCGC
>JAFDTG010000094.1 GCA_019594235.1 Candidatus Saliniplasma halalkaliphilum
GTAAAATCGAAATCCTTAACGATCGCCGGGTACTCATTGTAGAATAAGATCGATTTCATCAAATACTTTCTTGGTTGCTTGAACTTCCAATATGCACGGGAATATGCCTGAAGAACAAGATTTAGTTTTTTGTGATCATCCTCGCCTTTGACTTCAACAATCGGTAAATCGTTATCTGTGTGGTAAACTATATCGATATCCTTTTTATCGAACCTGTACTCGGTATCGGTACCTTTATGATAAAAAACCAAATGTTTTGACAAACTGATATCCCCAAATTCCAGGTTAGAATTTTGTTTAGGTTTGCTTCTGAATATTTGGGGCCCTATAAAGGGTTTAAAATACTGCAGGAAACTACCGTCTTCACAGTGAATCAAACCCCAGTACCACGGCATGGCAGGTGAATTGACTGAAACTCTTTGGAAATATCCTGAACCTGTTACTTCTTCCCCATCCATCAACCCTTTCAATTTCATCCCGTAGATTTTCAATATATTATAATTGTAATCTCGGATATAGTTCTGCTCGTTAAAACGATGATTTTGTAAGTATGGATTCCAAGGAGTCAATTCAAATCTGAAATCGTTATTTTCATCTACGATATTGACATGATATCTTTTGGAGTTCCCATAGAACCGATAATCTTTCCCTTTCAACAATGGATTTAATTCTCCACTTCCTCCATTCTTCTTGACCTCGAAATCACTTCCCTCTAAAACTAGAGGTTCAACCATCTTTTCCCCATCGAACCACCATGCTGCGACCATACCGTTAAATTTCAGTGTACCGTTTTCATAAGATGGTGGTTTTTTTTGCTTCCACAGCTTATCGTTGACTTCTATCTGCTCGACCTGTTTCGTAGACCACAAGATCATAAGCTGTTTTGGTTTAGATGGGTTTGATGGATTATCTATAAAAAATATCCACCACCACCAATGCCATGAAAGTCCCTGAAGCATGTCATCTGTCTTCAAGGACCATATATTTTTATAATGAGGTTTTGCGGAATCGTTAGACATCTAATAAATGTGAAATTGAAATGATATTTTAGGTTTTGGGTTGGAAAGGGGAGTGATATCAAAAAAAGAAGCCTTTGTCTTTCATTTTCTCATATACATTCGAAAATAAGAAAAAGTGCGGGGGAAGGGATTTGAACCCTCGGACCCCTGTGGGAATAGATCTTGAGTCTATCGCCGTTGGCCATGCTTGGCTACCCCCGCACAAGGAAGCATGATTGGCGAAAGAGGTCCTTGTAAGCGCTAAATAGATGAAACAAATATATTTTTCTATCAAACCAGGAAGACTTTTATGTTTCTACATATTTTAACTTTTCAGGTAAGATGAATAGAAAGGACCGTGACTATTTAAGGAAAGCTCTCAGTGAACAGAGACCACACGAACGGTACAATAAAGCATTGTCCAGGGCGATCAGTGAGAAGATGAAAAGTAAAGCTGGATACGAAAAATATCTAGAATTGATAGATCAGGTAAGAAAGTACTCAAAAAAAAATGATTGTTCCATAGAAGATGCTGTCAAAGAAATGATATCCTGAATTTTTGGAATTTTACAACTCATTGCTAAGTGTCAGAGTATGATTGACCAGTTTGCCTTTTCGATAAACGAACGTTTCAATCGAGAAGTTGTCTGAGTAGGTAGAGAGATCAAGATAAGTCTCACCTGCTATCGTACTATTCTTCATATAGATTTCATCGCCTATGAAATAGATATGAGCCTTACCATCTAGACCTTCCTCGATCTCGATACTCATGGTATTATTTCCGTAAAAGTCCAGATACAGCGATATATCCTCTATTTCTTCGATACCGTTGAAATCCTCCACCCAACCCATAAAACCATCATCATAAAAGTCCAAGGAATGATACCTAATGGGTATTCGATAATCAGGAAAAAAGAAACCGTATCCATTAGAATCCTCCGAAGAACCTACGTCAGAATCGTAACTTCGATGATATATCACGCTGGAATTTATTTGCGCTCTTAGTTTTTTGCCGTTCATACCCAACCGCTGGCTGTTTATACTTCTTTCAACGTTCATGGTGAAATGATAAAGATCCATAGGTTCAGGTTGTGGACTGTAACGTTCAGTGTTGTTTTTCGCTTCACTGATCTCTCTGTGATAATATGGTAGATAATCCTCCAACGTTCTAAAATAATCGTTCATCTCCATGTAAGGGATATCAGAAGTAGCGATAGCGGTCAAACTTGAAGATACGCCGCTGTTGTTCTCTCCCCAGCGAACAAAAGAATCCACTATGATTTTCGATAGATCCACGGACCCCATATCTGGATTTTCATCCAATTCTTGCATTATCTTATCATAGGGCCATCCTTCGATCGGTTCTTCCATCTGTGAACCTATGATCACATCTGCTGTATCCTTTAACTGATAATAATTTTCGATCAGTCCCATGGTACATGCGTCGAATCCAAGTATATCCAACTTGATATTCTCTAAACCCTCTTCGATATCTTCCACGTTCAAACTCTCTCCCTTATCTAAAAGCATCCCGTCCAAACTACTACCGTGACCCCATAGGTTGAGCATGAAATACTCTGCAGGATAATTATCGATACCCCAGTTCACGTATTGATTTAGAACATCATTATCCGTAAAACTTAGGTTCTGGTCCCAGGTTTCGTTGATCGAACTAAGGGGTATCTCATCTGTGTTCTCTCCCACATCATACAAACCTATTGTTCCATTTTCTTGGACCTTTTTTAAAACTAAAACATTGACACTATTGGACGGATAAAAATTCACTAGGTCATCAAAATCTTCTTCCAACTGATCTTCGATGCCTTCCCCACCGTTGTCACTCATATACATCATGATAGTCCAGTTATCCTGTGAACTTGAATTGTCAAAGCGATTCAAACTGACCAGGGGGACGGTTATCAATATAATTACCATAAGCACTATAAATTTCTTCATCTTTAACTTCGCTCTTACCGACATCCCCTATTTTAGTGTTCTGCTTATTTCGACCCCGTAATCCTTCATCCGTTCTATGATGTAATCAAAATAGTCCTCATTTACACCTAGAAACTCTGGCGGTATGATCCCAGCATCTAATTCGTTATTGATCAACAATCTTGCAAAGGATGCAGTGGCGAACCCGGTTGATCTAGACATGGACGAAAATTTATCATCCGCTTCGTCGTAAAAATAGAACTCAACCGATCCATCTTCACCGTCTTTAACACCCTTACATTCAACGGTCATGATACAGAAGTCTTCACTTTCGAAATCCATGTGTGGTGCGATCATGTTCAAAGTATGCTGGAGATTTTTTTCCTCAAAGAATCCAAGTTCCTTCAAGACCTTCATCTTTTCCAGGTGACCCGGCCATCTCAGCGTTGTCTCCTCTAGATCATCAGTTGGTATGGTTTTTAACAAAGTTCTCAACCCGTCGCTGTAAAATTCTTCGAATTCAAAGTCTTTGATCTGAACTCTATTTATATCTTCTAGAGGTTTTAAATTTACGATATTTCCATTCCGTTTCATCCTGGCTTTTCTAGTGTACTCTTCAATAAGGTCATTAGGCGACCAGGTTACCTTGTAAAATAAAGGTGGTTCAGGATCCGTTGGAAGTCCTCCGATATTTATCATAGCATCTTCGATTTCATCGAAATGATCCTTGATATAACCCATGAATAGGTTGCTTATACCGGGGCCGAAGCCCGCGTCAACGATCGCAGATACATTCTTTTTCTTAGCCAACTCATCCAGTTCAAAAGGGTCTTCGGGCATGAAGGACACATCTACGATATCTTTACCCGTTTCGATCACCCATTTTACAGCATAGTAACCAAATTTTCCGGGCAGTGCACATATGACCAGATCATGTTCTCTAACTTCTTTTTTCACATCAGCTTCTGAGGTTGCATCTAACTTTACAGTTCCATACTTTTCATCCAGTTCCTTCAATCTTCCAGGATCTGCATCTCCTAAAACAACTTCATAATCTTTACTCAGATCGAATGCGATAGCTTCTCCCACATTTCCTGCTCCTAGTATAAGTATCCTCATAGATATCATTCCAACTATTGTGGAAAAGATAAAATAATGACGTATAACTGTTTAGGTTGATCACAGATGAAAGTAGTTTATTGGTCTGATGTAGAAGATGAAGATTTACAGTTCTTGAAAGAGGATCTCCACGAAGAAATCGAATTGACAAACATCTCTAGAGATGATGAAGATGAATTGATCGAGAACGCTGATCAGTTCGAAGCGGTGATAGGTGCATGGGTTCCCTACGAATTTTTGGAGAAAGCTGAGAACTTGAAGTACTTCATCATACCCTTCGCAGGGGTACCTACCAAAGACAGAGAAAATCTTAGAGATTTTAGTGATATAACCGTTATGAACTCACATTTCAATTCTTGGCTTGTTACAGAGCATGCATGGACTTTGTTGTCAACAGCAGTCAAAAGGATTTGCCCTATACATAATAGGTTGAAAAAGGGAGATTGGACACCGAGATATGACCATTGGTGGGGTAGAACTCTGAAAAACAAACATCTCCTTTTACTTGGGTGTGGTGCTATCGGTAGAGATATCGCCAAGATAGCGAAGGTTTTCAATATGGATGTCAGTGCCGTAAAGAGAACCTATGAAGAGATCCCAAATGTAGATATGGTTGGAACAAATGAAAATTTGCATGATTTTCTATCCGAGGCCGACTTTGTGATATGCACACTACCTTTTACGGAAGAGACAGAGAGTTATATCGGTGAACAGGAATTTGAAGTGATGAAAGAGGATTCCTACCTGGTCAACGTGGGCCGTGGTCCAGTTATCGATGAGAAAGCTTTATACGAAGCTCTAAAAGAAGATAAGATCGGTGGTGTGGCTATCGATACCTGGTGGAATTACCCCGAAGACGAAGAGTCTAGAAAAAATACACCACCTTCCGATTATCCATTGAACGAGTTCGATAACGTTGTTTTCAGTCCCCACCGTTCCACCCACGTCGAAGAGAGAGAACGTTACAGGATGGAAAGTCTTATCAAGATATTAAATTCACTAAATGAGGGAAAAATGATCAACGTTGTTGATATAGAGAGGGGTTACTGATTTTTTGTAATTACGAACTTACAGCCTTTGTCACCTTTACCAAAACACTCTACTTCACGAACAGATACTGAAAGATCCAGAGCTTCGTCAACTATACCTTCGATCATCCCTTCATCCAACGAACAAAAGGTAGTTCCCACATCAGGCATGTCACAGCAGTCGAAACAGTCATGAACAACTAAAGTCGAACTATCTATGATCTCTATGTCACCTAGTTGATTTTCAAACCATAACTTCTTCAATTCTTTGAGCAGTTCATCTATTGACCCAACTTCTAAATTTTCAGCGAGTTTTCTACCTGCATCCCTACCGATCTCTCTAAGGGCTGGATGAACATCTAAACCAAAGGAAGAAAGACCATACCTGATCAGATGAAAAAGGCTTTTCAAGAAATTGTAATCGTCACCACTGCTGTTCTTCAAATTTTCTAAGATCCCGAGATAATGTTCATCCGTGGGAATATCTGAAGTACCCAAAAGTTTAGTGTTTAAGGAAAATATCTTCAACCTTTTATCTTCTTTGTCAACTTTAGTTTCGACCAAATCCAACTCTTCTAAATCAGAAAGATGAACAGAGATAGTTGATTTCGCTTTATCTAGAGCATCACTTATCTCTCTGCTGGTTTTATCTCCTTCCATGAGGAGTTGGATGATCTTGTTTTTAGTCTCACTTTCGATGACGACAGCACCTTTTCGAGTCGAAAAAATCCTGGTCTCGGTCACTGGTTCGTTCATAACATGTTTAACAACATGGTAAGGAATATAAAACTTTCGTCAATATACGAACGTTCGTGAATATACGAAATATATTTATGTTACCTATTATTGTAAAGGATAGGTGTTTAAATGGAAGAGATAAGCAAACACGAATCAGTAAATGAAATGTATGAAAAAGTCAAGAAAGACGGTATGACTAATGTTCACGATAGATTCGATGCCATGGAGAAGGTAAGATGTAATTTCTGTCAGGAGGGTACCCGCTGTAATATCTGCAGTCAGGGACCTTGTAGGATCGTAGATGGGGTTACAGAAAGGGGTGTGTGTGGAATCGATAAAGACGGTATGGTCAT
This sequence comes from Candidatus Saliniplasma halalkaliphilum, assembly GCA_019594235.1. GTDB lineage: Archaea > Thermoplasmatota > Thermoplasmata > Halarchaeoplasmatales > Halarchaeoplasmataceae > Saliniplasma > Saliniplasma halalkaliphilum. Next base: position 6,172 of record JAFDTG010000094.1, read on the forward strand.
GAGAAA
>JAFDTG010000002.1 GCA_019594235.1 Candidatus Saliniplasma halalkaliphilum
AAGAGTATGATGACACCGATGGGTTGAAGATATACTATGACGAGGGCTGGGTACTTATCAGACCTTCTGGGACCGAACCAAAATATAGGATTTACTCACAAGCTAAATCTCTAGATACCACTAGAGAACTAGGTAAAAAACATCAGAAGATAGTAAAAGGTGTTTTAGATAGGACCAAATGATTTGTTTTATAGCGTATAACTAATCCACCTTCATGTATGACAAATACCCTCAATATACCAAAATTATAAATAATGTCTACCCTCTATTATATATTGTCAGACATTTTGTCGGACCAACAAGGAGCTAGTGGGATAGGATGCAGCTTAGAAAAAAAAAGCAGGAAACCGACCCGACGACCAAGAAACTTATGGAACAGGGTATAATCAGAGTTAAAAATGATGAAAACCAAAAAAACAAAGGTGCTAAACAGAAAATCAAAGAGTTCGGTAGGGTTACTTTTGATTTTTGGAGTGGTGTAAAATACACTTTAATATTGTCAGCTCTTCTATGGTGGTTGCCTCTTTTCGGACCGATGATATCCGGATATGTAGGTGGTCGAAGAACAGGCGGACCAAAAAAAGGTATCACTGCTGCTGTTTTGGCTTTAGCAGCGATCGCTGGAGTACAGTTAGCCTTTACTTACGATATGATGCCAGCTAACGTCTTATCGGTATTGGAGATGCCCAGCAGTATTTTAGCAGTGGCTTATCAAAGACCGATGTTAACTCCGTACGTACGTTTTCTAGAGCTATACTGGAGTTCTTTTTTCACTTCTGTTTTAGGAGGTTTACCTTACTCTCCTAACAGCTATTTGATAACAATCATTTTCGCCTATGTGGGCGGAGTGGTATCCGTCGATAAAAAGAGAGAGTTAGAAGATGTCACAGGTTCTGGCAGTACGGTCAATATCGACCTTTCCAGGGTTACACAACAACCATCATCCAATGGTAAATCAAAGGATAAAAAGAAAATGTTAGTTGACTCTAATTTCAACTATAATCCTAGAAAAGCAAGATCAGGTGATGCACCACAAAGATGGGATGACCTCAAACCTATACAGTACAGTGAAAGAAAGAGAAAAAGCAAAAGAAAGAGTAAAAAACCGAAAAAAAAGAAGAAAAAATCAAACTTTGAAGATCGATATGAACCGGTAAGATTTTCTAAAAAACCGGTCGTCAGACATCATACCAATACAGAAGGGGACGATTGGGAGTTTCTGTGAATAAATCAAGCATAGAAGTTATTAATCCCGTATCGTATCAGCTTGTATAATGAAAATACTCCATCAAGACCCGAGAACGGGTAAGATCAAGCTTAGAGTCGATAATCTTGACGACCTCTGGCACATCAAAAATATACTGAATCCTAAAGATATAGTTTCCGCTGTAACTTTCAGAAGGGAAGAAACTCAAAGTGACAAGCTCCGTTCTGATAGAGGGGAGAAGAAAAGGATGAGGTTGGACATCGAGGTAGAAAAGGTGGAGTTCCATGAGTTTACGGATAGGCTGCGTATTTTAGGTGTTATCGTTGAGGGCCCACAGGATCTAGGTTCTTATCATACTTTAAACATCACTGATGGGCATCAATTGACGATGATCAAAGAGGAATGGAAGGACCATGAGTTGAACAGGTTGAAGGAGGCGGTTGAGCACAGCCAAAAACCGGTCATAACTTTTGTAGGTTTGGAACAGGGAGAGGCCACCATCGCGATAATGAGGCAGTACGGTGTCAAAGAGATGGCACATATATCACCCAACCTGGGCGGAAAGATGTACGATTCCGAGAAGCTCGGTAAAAACGAGTTCTTCAAGATGATCATAAAAAAATTAGAACATATAATGGAACCGGAATCACCTCTTGTGATATTTGGTCCTGGATTTTTTAAGGAGGATTTCTATGAGTGGGCTAAAGATAAACATCCTGAATTGATGAAATATGCTGAAGTTATCCCTGCTGGAGAAGGAGGGATGACAGGTTTACATGAAGTTCTGAAAAAAGGTAAGGAGAGGGGTAGTTTAGACGGTCAGAGGATGTCTTATGAAAGTGAGAAGGTAGAAGGACTCCTTAAAGAGATAAAAAAAGATGGGGCTTATGCTTATGGTAATGAGTCCGTAGAACGGGCAGTTGAATTGGGAGCTGTGGATGAACTGATGATTTTAGATACGAAAGTCCGGGATAAGGACGGGGAAAAGCTGATGAAAAAGACTGAGCAGCTCGGAGGCGATGTTGTGGTTATAAGCAGTACACATGAGGGTGGAGAGAAACTCGAAGCTCTTGGTGGATATGGTGCCTTACTTAGATACAAGATCGAATGATGATCTTTATCGATTTAAAAAAGAGTAAAAAGAGAAAGGGTTTTTGTAAGGTTCAATAGTATTTTCTATTCCCAAACATCATCTTCTTCGGTATCTGTGCCTGATTGTTCTTCAGTTATCTCACCGTTCTCTATTTGTTCTTCGTAGAATTCATCTTCTTCAGATAGATATTCTTCGTCATCATAGATATCCTCTTCGGTCGTGTCCGTATATCCTGATCCGATCTTAGAATATACCGTGTAAAGTATTGCCAATAGGAGGATTATTATCAGGATGAGGAAGAACAAGTTAGTTCTGTAAATTGGTGTCGGGTATTCTTCGAAATCTACGGATTCCTCAGCTGTATCCACTAAAACTATATCTTGGTCTTCATAGATGTCCACATCTGTTAACAAATATGTGGTTCTGAATGAAGCGTTCACGTTGTAATCATCTCTAGCTGGAAGTCTAAATTCGTATTTTCCGTCGGTAGTGTATCCTGTCCAAACCTGGTTTTCAGTACTCACTTTTAAGTGCACATCGTCTAGGTGTTCTTCGTTTCTATCAAGTGTAGTTACGGTCAAGTAGTACACATCTGAGTCTATATCTAAAGACCAACTTTCTTCCTCTGCGGTCACCTCGTGCTGGCTTTGATGTACTACGGTATTCAACCATTCTACTTCTATATCCCAATTCTCTGCAGGTATCCTTATCTCAACTTCACCTTGGCCGTCCGTGTAACCTGAATAGTAATGTTTCGGAGAATCCTCGTAAGTAACTCGAACAGGCGCAGAGCTCAAAGGAAGACCTCTTTCGTCCCTTACCGACAAAGTAAGGTAATATATGTCTGAATCAGCGGTGATATCTATATCCTCAGATAGTTGTTCTGTTTGGGTATGTACGACAACGTTCTTCCAGTGGACCGTAAATGTTTGTTCACCTCTTGGTAATAGGAATTGTATGTGCCCTTCTGTATCACTGATCCTGTCAGATATTATGTTCCTATCTGATGGGAGTTCAGAATGTCTAACGATGACTTTCGAGTTTTCAACGGGGATATCTCTTTCATCTATAATATAAAAGTCAACGTAATATACCTCAGCATCTATAGTTTCTGGAGATTCCGAAAGTATGTGTTCATTAACCGTCATATCATCGTTGTAAACAACAACACCTCGCCATTCAACCAAGATTGAGATCTCGCCGGCCTCACCAACAGGTGTTGGAACTCGGATGTTTACAGTACCGTTTTCACCAGTCACACTCGAATCAAAATTCGTTCCTTCAGTGTCAAAACTGGCTCTTGCGTTGTTCAATGGATTTCCTCTAGAATCGACTATCTGGAAAGAAACGTGATAGATATCCTCTACGTGTATAACCATCTCTTCGGAAGCGTCGAATACTACTGGACTATCATAAACCATTACACCGTTCCACTGTAGAGTGACTTGATTTGTTGCTCCGGGTATCCTTGAGAATGATCTTCCGTCTTCTGAAGTTAATTCTGTGTGTAAGAGGGTATCACCGTGTGAGACTCTAAGTCTGCCTCCACCAACTGGGACATCAAAATCATCTTGGACCAAGAAGTCTATATGATAAACGTCCGTGATAGCAGTCATCGACAGGTCTTCATTTAGATTTATTTCATCTTGGTAAACGTCGACGTTTCTCCAACTGATGGATATATCTAGCTCTACACCAGGTAATCTCATCTCTGGTACCGAACCATCCGTTAAAGACGTGTCTTGTTCTATCAAACTGTTTCCTAGGTAGAACTCTACTCTTGCATTTTCAAGAGGTTCTCCTTGGTCGTCAACGATGTTCATATCCAAATAGTAAACCGCACATTGAATTTCGTAATCTTCACTAGAATCAATAACCATATCGCCATTATATATCTCAGCACCTTTCCATTGGACTTGCATGTTCAATACAGCTCCAGGTAATCTCATAGAAACGTTTCCATTTTCTCCTGTTGTACCACTGGTAAGTGTTCCCGCTGTATGGTGAGATACAGTGATCCTTGCATCGGATATGATTTCATCCCTACTGTCTATGGTAAATAGTTCGACATGGTAAACAGAGCATTCCAATTCTATACTTTGATCCGTTCCAGTTATATCTACGTCCGTCACATCGACTTCTATACCTCTCCAGGTAGATATTATCCTGTGAGGGCCTCTCGGTAATCTCATAACAAGTCTACCTGCTTGATCAGTATTACCAGTATTCGCGATGGTGTCTGTTTCAAGGTTCCGAGCCACTAAGCGTGTATTTTCAAGCTCATATCCAAGATCGTCTAGAGTTTGGAGTTCAACGTAATATATCTCCAGTTCAACATCTAAAGACCTGTTTCCTTCGAATGGTTCTGAATAGAGTTCTTTAACCTCTACACCTCTCCATTGGAAATTCAAGTCGTAGGTGAAATCTCCTCCAGTTCCGGGCAGTCTGACTGTTAAATTTCCATTTATATCAGTCAATTTAGAGTCCGCTATCCTTCGTGTATCGTTGAACCTTATAGATACGTGGACCTCCGGAACAGGTACTTCTTCGGTATCCATCGTGTGGATGTTGAGATAGTATACGTCCGTATAGATCGTCAATTCTACACTTTCGTTCAAATAATGCTCTGTAGAATCAACTTCTCTACCAAGCCATTCAGTTCTCAAAGAATAATCTCCTACTGGGGATTGAGGTAAATGGACGTAACCATCAGTATCCGTTATCTCGCGGATCAATGTGCTATTAGGATGACTGATAAAGATGTTTGCATTCGGTACCGGTTCTCCGGCTACATCGACGACCTTATAGGATGTATCATATACGGAACAATTCAAAGTGATAGCATCTTCATAGGGCACATTATCGCTCACTTGGTACGTGGTCTCGTTTACCAATACATCTTCCCAGTAAACTCTGAAGATATATTCGCCTTCTGTGATACTGATATTCGTGACCCCTTCGTCATTTGTTACGTTACTAGTTATCGATTCCTCTAGATCAGAAGAGTAAGCAACAACTTCTGCGTCTTCTAGGACGATGTCCATCGAATCAACGGTTTGGAAGTGAATGAAAAATCTTTCCGCACCGATCCAGAAATCCTTCTCAACGGATTCCAGATGCCCGCCGTAGGTTTCATCTCCAGGGTTATCTGGATATCTGTAGTTATAACCGGTGTTATCTACTGCAGAGACTATGGCAGTGTATTCTCCTTCTGCCTGTCCCCCGTAGTCCCATTCATATGTGAAATTACTTCTGTAAGACGAATCGTTCCCGGTAACTCTAGTCATCGGTTCTCTATAGAATACGGTGCCATCAGGTCCCTCTACTGTCAAATTTACTCTGCTTATATCATACCCACCGAAAGGATTCGTGATAGATGTGTTGAAGTGTATGGTAGTTTCATCTGCTCCAAGGCGGAAATCGTAGGACTCCTCGAATTCTGAGTCAAGGATCGTGAAAGTATCCACGTCGATGTAGTCTTCTGTTTCCACTTCTATTCTGCTTGGATACTCCGAGTCGCCGAAAGCGACCCTTTTTACGAAGTTATCACTACTTTCGATGACGAATTCTACTCTCAAGGATGATTCAGGTGATATCGTATATCCTGAGATGTCCGTAGATACTGAATATTCGTTGAATATCGTCCTAGTGTTGTCATAGCTTACAAACCCTTGATCTATGAAATCTTCTGCACCATCTGGTTGTACTTCATAAAGGCTCATCGTAAGGTCTATAGTATTAGTGTGCCCATCAGCTTCTGCTATGTCGATCCACATATTGATAGTGGAAGTTCCGTTAAGGGTAAATTCTCCGGCAAAAGGTGGATTTAGATACCAGTCATGAGTTATGGTAGAACTGTACTCAAAATCTGTTATATGCTGATCTTCACCCATGGTAGTATTCATGGTCATTACATCAACATTCTCGTTGACCGTTCCAGTTTCATTATGCAGGTACATGGTTTTGGTTTTTGATCCATCGGTAGATGTAAGTGAATTCTCTTCTGTTATCATATTTTCTTCGATTTGACTGTTCCCATGTACTCCTGAAAATGCACTAGCTATCAAAAACAATGTTACCGCAGATACGAGTATCATTAACATTCCTTTCATATTTCTATTACTCATCTTAAAACACCTCCTTTTTCTTAGCGATTATTATTCCACCGACTACGCAGATACCTACTATGGCCATTACTATGTAGAACAGGTTAGTTTTGTATATCGGTCTTGGATATCCTTCAAAGGTCATCTGGATCTGTTGACTCGAATCTAGTGAAACATCTTCGGTCTCCTGGAGGTCTATCTCTGTTAAATGTTGAGTTTTTCTCAATCTAGTTGACACGGTGTAATCCCCATAAACTATCTGTTTAAACTCGACGGTTCCATTCCCATCAGTTTCAAGTGTTTCAATCGGGGTTCCTTCACTATCTATAAGAGTAACCTCTGAACCTATTACCGGACCATCTTGACCTTCTATCACAACTTCCAGATAGTGCACCATCGTTTCTAGACTGATCTCTTTATCCCCTGTCAATTCAGTATCCACAGAACCGACTTTTTGTCCACGCCAGTACGCATCCAATGTCCATTCCCCGATCGGAAGTTTTGGAGTAGCTGCGCCTATATCCGTGACTTCGGTATGGAACGGCACTCCGTCTTCATCCGTGATTATCAGGTCCGCGCCATCTAAGTATTCGCCTTCAGAATCAACTACTTCTACATCGATATAGTAGATCTCACACTGGATAGAGAATTCAGTATCATCGTTTACTTCTACCGTTTGATCCGCTATGTAGAATCCTCTCCATTCAGCTTCCAAACGGATGACACCATAAGGTAATCTGATCTCAGGTTCATCATCGATGGATATGGTGGTTAGCAGGTCTTGCCCCTCGGGTAAACCTTCGTGATAAACCGACACTACCAGGTCTTCAACATTTTCTCCCCGGGAGTCCTCGCCTGTGAGATGTAGATAATACACATCGCAATCCAAATTCATCTCTGAACTCTCGCTTATAGCATGAGTAACGTTGTAAACCTCGATGCCGTCCCATTCTACAGATATATCGAATTCTTCGTGTGGTAATCTTAGGGCAACAGTACCGTTTTCAGGAATCCTTTTTGTTTCAAAAAGATTACCCCTGTGTACAAAATTCACTTCAGCATCTGTTAAAGTTTCATCTCTACTGTCTAAAGGTGTTACATCGACCCAATATACCGAGGTTGAAATCGTCAGTTCCAGATCATCTTCTAATTGGATATCAGTCTGGCCAACATCGAAGTCTCTCCATTCTAGATATATATCATATTCTTCGGAAGGTAATCTGATCGTTAAAGTACCCGTATGGTCGGTCACTTCGGAGAAAAGTAGAGAATCATCGAGATATATTTCAGCTCTTGTACCAGGTAGTATTTCTTCCTCAGCATCGGTGACGTTCATGGTTAGATAATAGATGTCAGAGTCGATAGTGAGTTCATTTTCTCCTTGTTCATGAACCATGCTGTACTCTCTTGAATCTACCTCTACACCATACCATTCTGCCTTTATAGTGTAAGATTCCACAGGTAGTCTTAAGCGGAGACCTCCGTCACTATCACTGGTACCGCTTTCGATCAAAGAATCCTGATATTCAACATCGATACTAACTCCTTGGACAGGAGTATCTCTTGAATCTATAACCGTTAGGTCTAGGTAGTACACGTCACAGTTTTTTATCTGTAGGTCATCGTTGCCTTCGACTGGGTAGCCGTCTATCGAACGTACCTGGATACCCTTCCATTCTACTTCTATATCGACATCCGTAGCGGGTAATTTAGATATATACACACCATCCTCGTCGGTATTACCGGTATCCACGAGATTACCATCGATCCTCACGGATATCCGTGCGTCAGGGAGTGTTTCTTCATCTACGGTACTATCCAAAGCGATTATGTTTAATTGATAAACCGAAGCTTCGATCTCAAAGTCCGTTTGAGTTTCTGAAACAACTCTTAGTTCACTAGCTACGTTTACACCGATCCATGTTACATCGAACCGATGCTCACCATCTGCTAACTGGAATGTAACCAAACCGTCGCTATCTGTCGTATCCGTATCTATTTCACGCTCAGTTTCGGTATAGGTTGCGGTGACTTCAGCTCCTTCTAGTGGATCTTCTAGACTGTCATAAACAGTTACTGAAACCTGGAAAATATCCGCAGTTAGAACTATCTCAGAGCTTTCACTCAATTCATAAGTTTCTTCGTAAACTTTTGCGTCGTTCCAGTAAATCTCGAAGAAGTATCCAGTTGCCGGTAATCTAGTGGTGAAGACTCCTTCACCGTCCGTTAAACCACTGTCTGAAACGATCCTAGTGTCGTCATAGGAACCTACAAATAAAGCATTGGAAACTGAACCACCGGAACGGTCCTGCACCTGAACTTGAAGGTGATATACCAAAACATTAACTTCAAAATCATCAGAAGTTGAAACGTCTATGGAAAACTCTCCTACATCTCTTCCTTTCCATTCGATATCTAACTCGTATCGACCTTCAGCGGTTCTGTCTAGTGAGAAATAACCGTCGTCATCGGTGACATAAGGATCGACTCTTGTTGAACCATTGGGGTGGGTTAAGTATACGTTCGCATTATCCACCACTTCGCCTTCCATATCTTTAATGATAAAACCGGGATAAAATATACCGGCTGTAACTTCGAATGGGTCATCTCTAGTTCTATTACCCACTTCTCCCACGTCTAAAGTGCGGTTAGTACTGACTTCAACGTCCTGCCAGATCACAGTGATTATATATGTTGCATTGGCAACGGTGAAATTTGCGATCCCCTCATTATCGGTCATAGTGGTGTTAAAGACCACTTCATCACTGACCTTCAAGTTGATCGTTGTATTTTCTAGTATCTCTCCGTGATCGTCACTTACTTGTATGTTAACATAATGGTCCAATCCTCCTATAACAAAAGAATGGTATCCGTACTCATCATGACCTTGGAACTCACCTGTTCTATTATACGCTAGTTTTCCGTTTCTATCTATGGTTCTTACTGTTACGTCGTATACTCCTTCTGGTTGTCCATCGTGATCCCAGGTCATCTTGTAGATAGTTTTAAATGAATCAAAATAGCCTTCGACTTTTTCCATGCTCACATTTTCTAAGATAACACCATCAGGTCCTTCTAAGGTCAGATTTGCCCAACGTATATCGTAACCTCCGAAAGGATTGGTTATATTTGCGTAAATGGTGATGTTGGTGTCATCAGCTTCGGGTGGGAATAGGTTCGTTACTTCCCCTTCATAATTCTTTGTATGGACATCTTCTACTTTTAAGTAATCCATACATGGAAAAGTTACGTTTGTATCTCTCATACCGTCATCAAGATATCCCCCGTAAGCGACTTCGTATTCACGTGCAGCGTCACCCCACAGATCGAAAGTGATCTGCATAGTAGAACCTTCTGAAACCGTGTAATTATCGATCTCTATTGGGATATCGTGAATAGTCCATTCAGTTTGCACAGTTTCTGAATCAGTACCTTCTGAAACCAAGTACTCATTTCCATCTTCATCGACTTCATAGAGTTCATATGTCATATCTACGTCTCCACCTTCAGGTGACCGAGCCCAAACTGATAAGGTCGATGTTCCATCGAGATGCAGATCTCCTGCGAGTTCCGGATAAAGGTACCAGTCTACTAGAACTCTAAAAGAACTCAATTCGGTTTTATTACCAGTACCTGTGGGATAAGTAGTATTGTACATCTCTTTAGTCGTTCTATCACCAACACTGACCGCATCCCGTACACGATACATGTAAAATGTTTTGTTTTTAAGTTCCTGTTCTTCAGCTGTCAATCCAGGAGTGTCCTCAGACTCTAATTCGTCATTCAACAGTGATGACGATCGTCCAAAGGCAGCTACCAGAGCGCTGATCATCAAAATTCCAATCAGTATGATAACTATTTTTGTTTTCATAAATATCATCTCGTTTGATTGTGAAAATTCTTTTTGTAGTTATAAATCAGATTTGGTACAACTATCAAACAGTAGTACAACTATCGAACAATGAACTGGATAATATTTTAAACAGCACAAATTTTATTATGACATCCCTCCATGTTTAATAAGGGAATGAAAATGTCTAACTCAGTTATAACAGTCGGTGCGGGACCTGCCGGGATGTTCGCAGCCTATGAACTCTCTAAGAAAGACATCGATGTTCTTGTCATAGAGAAGGGTAAGGATGTCGATGATCGAACCGAATTCGAGATAATGTCCGGTGTAGGTGGTGCAGGTACATATTCAGATGGTACGGTGAATTTAAGACCGGACATCGGCGGTGATTTGAAAGAGTATACACATGATGAAGACAAAGCCTGGGAACTAGTAGAATATATCAGAAAGATACTGAAAAGACACGGTATGCCTGAGCCGAAAAGAGAGAACCTTGAAAAAGAGGAAGAACTCAAAAGACGGGCAGCTTCGTTGGGAGCTAGATACCTTCCTATAATCCAATCACACATAGGTTCGAATAAAGCTCCAGACGTGATCAAATCCTTCAAGAAAGAACTGGAAGATGATGGTGTAAAGTTCAAAGTTAATACTGAAGTAGAAGACCTTTTGATAGAGAACGATAGATGTATTGGGGTCAGATGTAAAAACGGTCAAGAATTCGAAGCAGATTTTACTATTTTAGCCCCGGGTCGTGTTGGAATAGATTGGGTCCAGAGATTGACCGAGGACTATAAATTGAAGGCAAGTTTCGCTCCTATCGATATCGGAGTCAGGGTGGAAGTCCCCAGTATCATAATGGATCCGGTGATAGATGTAAACCGAGATCCCAAGTTCCATCTTTACACTAAAAGTTATGACGATTTCGTAAGAACATTCTGTACAAATCCTCAAGGTTTTGTAGTTAAAGAGGATTATGATGGTTTCATAGGCGTTAATGGCCATTCTAGAACTGATATCCAAACTGAAAATACAAATTTCGCTTTTTTGGTCAAATTAAAATTGACCGAACCACTAGAGGATACCACAAAATACGGACGGGCTATCGCACAATTAGCTACCACGATCGGAGGAGGTAAACCCATAGTTCAAAGGATAGGGGACCTCAGGGACGGTAGAAGATCTACTCATAGTCGATTGAGAAGAAATTCTATCCAAAGAACCTTAGATGACGTAACTCCCGGCGACATCTCCATGGCACTCCCCCAGAGGGTTATGAACGATATCATAGAAGGGCTTGACATGCTTAATGAGATAATCCCTGGTGTCAATTCTAGTAATACCCTCCTTTACGCGCCCGAGATCAAGTTTTATGCAAAGAAGTTGAAGGTCGATGAGAATTTAGAAACATCTATATCTGGATTATTCGCCGCCGGGGATGGTGCCGGCTTGTCCCACGATATAGTTAACGCAGCATCGACTGGAGTCTTAGCAGGAAGGGGTATATCAAACAGATTGAAATGATAGATCATGGCCCGGAGACCTTCATACGTCTACCTGGAAGATCAGCCAAGTTCAAAGCATGTAGGCCGTTATTTTCATAGATCAAAAATTCTCCTTTGATCCCGACCATCTTTCCCCTGTGGAGTCCTGGGGTTGGTCTATATCTGGGAACTGCTCGCAAAGGTAGCGAGATGGGATAATCATTTAAAAAGATCAATTTACCCGTCGGGATCCTATTTTTCACAGATCTATAACCTGTTCTGATACCTTCTTTGTCTATCTTTTTGGAAAGCGTCTTCAACTTTCTTTTTTTACTGCCCCTCTGGCTGATACCTAAAAATTCGCTTATACGATTTTCCTCCTGCCTTGCTTCTTTTCGATGCAGAAGAGTTGCCAATAAAGAATAGGCATCAGCCCCCTGTTCGATCAACCTTGTCTTTAACCTTGATTTCTTGGTCATCCCTATCTTTGGATGGTAACTGTGGAAAGCAAGATATACGGCGTGCTCTTCTTCACAAAAACCTCCTTCACATCGTTCACAATCTTTAGGTTCGAATATACATTCTAAATGGGGTATACTTTCAGGGGCACATCCTCTGCATTGAGAAAATGTGTTAACGGATCTTTGTTTAGGGCAGGGTGTGTATCCATCTTCGAAATTACCGATGCATATCTTTTCTTGGGAGACGTTAAAACCGATCTTACCCATGTCCAACTCGATAAGTTCACCATCGTCGAATACCCTAAGTTCAGGGGTGAATGAGTCCCATCTGTAAGAGACGACATGGACTTCTTTTTCGTTTATCAATTTCTCTCTATCTTTTAACAGGGTGTTAGCTTGTTTGAACACTGTTTCTAAAACACCGTCCAAAAATATATGGTTTTTGCACTTTAACTGCGATAAGGAATGAATGATTTAAATAACATTTCCCATTTTAGAAATTGATGACTTACAAAACAATCCAAGACACGGTTCACGGCAGTGTAAAGTTATCCGGTCCCTTTCTCGAGCTTTTAGAAACTCCAGAAGTTCAGAGACTGCATAGTATAGCCCAGCTTGGCTTAACTAAACTTGTTTTTCCAGGAGCGAATCATACTAGGTTGGAGCATTCTATCGGTGCATACCATGTGGCAGAAAGGATGAGTGAGAGTTTAGGTCTTGATGAAGAAGAAAAAAACATAGTCAAGGCAGCAGCTTTACTTCACGATGTTGGACATGCTCCCTTCAGTCATACTCTGGAATCGATACTCAGCAGAACCACTGACAGCGACCATATGGATATAACTAAAAAAATAATCCAGGGAGAAGTTTTTACCGAAGAAAGGGACGTTCCGACGATACCAGAGGTTTTGGATGATAATGATATTCCAACGGATAAAGTTGCCGAGCTGATCAAAGGGAGGGATAACAATTCGAAGATAACTGATTTTAACGTGCATCTGGGTCAGAAATATTTTGGCCAAGAGAAATACCTTTACCAGATGATACACGGACCAATGGATGTCGATCAGCTAGATTACCTTCTTAGAGATTCCCATTACACAGGTGCAGCACATGGTGTTATCGATTTAGAAAGAGTGCTCCAGACCACTGAAATACACAACGGCAATCTTGTGATAACGAAAGGTGGTGTCCCTGCGGTAGAGGGGATGCTGGTGGCAAGAGGTTTGATGTTTTCTTCTGTCTACTTACACAAAACTGCAAGGATCGCCGAGTTGATGTTAGCAAAGGCTATCGATGGACTTGATAGTGAACATGAAAAAATATATCGAATGACAGATTGGGAATTGATGTGCTTTTTGAGGGGAAAGGGACGTTTCCATGCTGAGATCATAGATAGATTAAAGTACAGAAGGCTTTACAAACGCTGCTATTCCTTAGATGCCGATGCCCGGGGAAGTTCAGATGATATTGAAATACCCGGAAGTATACCAGAGGTAAGAGACCTTGAGAAAACTATTGCACATAAAGCCCGAGTAGATGAAAACGAAGTCCTGATCGACGTTCCCAACAGAGAGTTAAAACTATCGGAACCTAGACTCACCAAGACAGACATAAAAATATTGGATAATGGTAGACTCTTTAACCTCTCTAAATACAGTCCTTTAGCTTATGCGTTACAAAAGAGACCCAGTCAGCCTTGGATATTGATGGTTTCTAGTCCCTCTGAGTTGAAAAGTAAGGTAAAGAGGGCTTCAGAAAAGGAGATCATCAGTTGAATCTTTAAATACTATATTTAAGTCATGGAAATCATTAAATAGAGGGTTGTAATTAAACACATAGATGGTTCTTATGGCCGAAGAAGATTTTGAAGAAGAGGATGATTTTGAAGAGGATGATTTTGAAGAGGATGATTTTGAAGAGGCGGAATGCCCGACATGTGGTGCAGTAGTATCATCCGATGCCGTGGAATGCCCAGAATGTGGTCAGCTATTTGATGAAGAGGATGAATTATGGGATGAAGAGGAAGAGGAATTTGAAGAGCCCTGGGAGGAGGAGATTGAAGAAGAACCCGGAAAAGGAAAACTTTACCTCGGTATCTTTTTAGCACTCTTCGGAGGTGTAGGTCTAACGTTCATGTCATGGTTCCATAATGTCATCGGAATATTCCACGATGCAGGAATAGGTGGTTACGAAGGGTATGGTTATATCGATCAATCTGTGGGTGTTAGTGGTACGATCGTTACAATAATCGGTATCGTTCTCATATATCTTTACTTTAAAGACCTTAGAGAAGCAGGAGAACCCTCAGAACCTATCGATGAAGAAGAGGAAGAGGAGTTCTTCGAAGATGCTGAACCAATCGATGCTGAAGTAATGGATGAAGAAGAAGACTCTATATTCGATGAAGATGAGGACTTCGACGAGGATGAAGATTGGTAAAAACCCCTTTACTTTTTTAATTTCTTTAAAAGATAAGCGAAATATTTTAAAAGATGTACTCTCTAGGTAATATATGGATGGGATTTGTCTGACGGAAGTAGAAAACGAAATACAGGAGGACAAAAAGGCTCTAACCGAAGAAGAGATAAGGGAGATAGGAGATGTAGACACAGATGATATGATCTTATCTGAAGAGGAGAGTGAAGAGGAAGAATCATCTCAAAATAGTTTCGTAGGAGTTACTTTTGGTGATGTGGGTACTACGACACTTCAATGTAATGTATGTAACCCAGTAGATAAAGGTGAATATATCGAATTAGAACATCCTACGGCGGATAGAGTCCTAGGTCAGATCGAAAAAGTTGAAAGAAAAACAGATCTTTCAGTCGATAAAGCTATAGAATTGAGTAATGGTGAAAGTATAGAGATCGATGAAACTATTATTGCAACCATCAACATAATCGGTTATAGGGATGAAAGAGGTCTGTTAAAACTACCCGGGAATCCTTTCAGAGCCGGAGAAAAGATCTATCTTGCAAAAGAGGACCTTATAAGAGATGTCATCGGTCTTAAAAAGGATGAAAATGGAGCATTTATCGGTAAACTTAGAGGCCATGATATAGAAGTTAATCTCGATATAAATTCTATCGCTCAGAAACATCTTTCGGTTTTGGCTAAAACAGGTAGTGGGAAAAGTTACACAACCGGCGTCATAATCGAAGAATTCATGAAACACGATGTAACCAATATCATATTAGATCCCCATGGCGAGTATTCATCTTTAGCAAAGGCGGGTAAAGTTGACCCCTCTAACGATTTCGGAGTCGAATCCAATGGATATGGAGATAAGTTGACTGAATTCACCCCTATGCCTGAGATAAATAAAGGTGCCAAACCCCTTAAATTCACATTCAGTAATATGGAACCTACCAAGATACTTGAAATGTCTGAGTTAGATAAAAGGAAATCCAACATCAAAAAATTAGAGGGCGTGATCTCACGATTAGAGGTTTCTAAAGGTAATTACAGTATAGATGATATGATCCGTTTGTTCAAGCAGAATGAAGAAGACGATGTCAGCACTATAATCAGGGGGTTGAAGACTTTAAAAGAAAAAAAAGTGTTCGCAAAGATGGGTACCAGGATGGACGATATAGTTCAAGAGGGAAAAACATCGATCATCAATTTAAAGGGTACCCCTCCCGACCTTCAAAATTTTGTAGTAAATAAGTTGGCAACCGCTCTTTTTGAGTTGAGGAAACGTAACAAGATACCTCCTTTGATGTTGTTCGCCGAGGAGGCACATAACTTCTGCCCTCAGAGGGGGAAAACAGAGAGTTCCGAAACCTTCCATACTATAGCAAGCGAGGGAAGAAAATTCGGTTTGGGTCTTGCGATCATCACACAGAGACCTGCCAAAGTAGATAAAAACGTACTCAGCCAATGTAATACGCAGGTTATTTTGAAAGTTACCAATCCTAACGACCTAAAAGCTATCGAATCATCGATCGAAGGTGTTACGAGACAGATGAAAGAGGAGATTCAGAGATTACCGATAGGTGAAGCTATCGTCACAGGTGGAGGATTATCCGAACCCCTATTCGTAGCAGTCCGTCCGAGAGAAACCCAAGATGGTGGTCAGTCTATACGTGTAGTGTAGGGTGTTGAATGATGGTCGATGAAGTTAGAGTGAGAGAATATCTGAAGAAGACTGAAACCGCGTTAGATAAAGTTGAGATCACAGTTCCCGACCGTTCACATTATTCGAAAATTGCAGATGATTTTTTGAACATGGCTAGATCCTATTACGAGGATGCGGTCCATTTTTTTGAAAATGATGATTTAGATAATGCTTTCGCATGCGTAAATTATGCCCACGGTTGGTTGGATGCAGGTGCTAGATTAGGATTGTTCGACACCGGCGGAGATAACGAACTGTTCACGCTGGCTGAATGATCATATCAAGTGGGCACCTTTGTTATCTATTCGAGTGACATAAATATTCTCAGCTTCAGTTTGTTCTTGAAGTATTTCAACGATTTTATCAGTATCACCGAAAAAGAACACAGAATTACCTATCATAGCCATACTCCCTTTAGCCTGACCTCTTAGTGAATCGATGGCATCACCTACTCTTTCTTTTATAAACTTTGTATTCTCCGCGAATTCAAGTGAAAGGTCTAAGAACTTATCAAAACCGTTATCCGGTAGAAATTCGTCCATACAATCGTTGCCGAAGAGCTTTATCCACTCACTTAAAAGAGGATCGTTTAAAATATCTGGAGTCACTAGGGGCTGCCCGAGAACAGCTATAACGACTTCCCGGTCTATTTCCTTTTTTATGATATCACCGTCAGGGGGAAGTCCTTCCTTAACCCTTATCTCGAAACCTCCCATAGATTGGCCCACAACATCACCTAAACCAGTTCTACAGAACACTTCGGAATTATGGGCGTATTCGACAGCTTTTTCTGGATCTTCTCCGAGGTCGTTTAAAGCTGCCATACCTGCAGATAGGGCACAAGCACCACTCATCCCGAATCCTTGACTGAAAGGGATATCGGTTTCGATGAATACTTCTCCACCCTGTGCTATATTGAATAGCGTCTTTTCAACCGTAGGAAAGGCAGTCCGTTCACCGTCAACTTCTATGACCCATCCCTTTTCACCAACACTTACTTCAGCTTTGGCCCCCAACTCGATCGAAAAACCCGCTCCTCTAGAACCGGTTTTATTGAAGTGTTCTTTTGTTGAGTCGGGGAGTGTAAAAAATCCTGTTATGTGGCCTGGGCAGAAGGCTTTACTGGTCATCTTATTTCCTCTTCTCTATCTCGTCAAGTATTTTTTCTGCGAGTTCTCTTTTGCTCCCTTCGACCCACTCGTCTCCCTTTAAGATACATATTGTATTCTTTTCACTTTTCACGTCTTCTAAAGAATTGGCTACGACCATATCAGCTCTTCTATCCTCTATCATCTTCTCAGCCTTTTCCATGGCTTTTTCTCGTGAATCTTCCGCTTTGAAAGCTACCAAGAATTCTACTTCTTCACGTACTTCTTCAATGAATTTGGGTAGAGGTTTTAATTCCAGTGAGATACCCTTTTCTGAAGATATTTTTGATTCTGAAACTTCATCAACACCGAAGTCCGAAAGAGCTGCTGGAACGATGACGGTTTCAGTTAAATCCTTGGAATACCCTATCAGGTCATCAAGTGTTTCGAACTTTCGATTCGGGATCCAATGAGGTATCTCAGCTTGAACGTTTCCATACCACAATTGAACGTTAGCTCCGCGTCTAAAAGCTCGTTTAGCCAGTTCGATACCGGTTTTACCGGTGGCTCTATTGGTGATGACCCTCATGGTGTCTATGGGTTCTACACTGCCCCCGGTTATAACGGTTATATTTTCATCTTTAAGATCGTCGTTCAGCAATCTGATGACGTTGTCAACAATCTCGTCTTTATCGGCTACTTTAGCTGCCCCCTCTTCGATCTTTGGACCTACTATCGCGGTACCCAATTCCTCTTGTACTTTCTGTAAATTATCCATGACAACTGGATGCTCGTACATACTCTGATGCATAGCAGGGACTATCATCAGCGGTATCCCAGAACCTATGCTAGTGGTAGCGAAGGTTGTAACAGGGGTATCATCTATACCGTTGGCTATTTTGGAGATGGTGTTGGCGGTTGCTGGAGATATCAAAAACAGGTCGGCTTTATCTGGAACTTTTCCACATAGACTGACATGTTCTACCTGCCCGGTCAATTCAGTTATCGGTTCTGTACCCGATGAGAACTCGATTGAGTAAGGATGAACTATCTTCTCAGCCCATTCTGACATAACACAGTGTACTTCAGCTCCTTCCCTGACCAATTCACGGATGAGCTTTACACATTCAACTGCAGCTATGCTACCAGTTATACCTAGAACTATCTTTTTACCTTTAAGGTCGTCGCCTTTGGAACCTCTTAAATGTTTTGAAGGATGCATATTTACACCTATTATCGGGGCCACTTTTAATAATATTTATCGCAGCCCTGTATCATTTAGTTAGGTACAGGGTTATAATAATCTTTTCTTCTCTTAGCCCCTCTTCAAACCAGGATGAACTTAAAACATTGTTACCAAAATTTTCTCTATGATCTGTGTTCTCTACTAATCCCCCACTGTTTATCACTATATCTTCTGTAAAATCGGTAGAGACTTCCAGGTACCAATCGTATCTATTCTGTATATGGTCGTTGACCATCTTGGAGATGTCTTCAGCGTAGGTGAAATTTTCACGTTCGATGCCTAAACTCTCTAAATATATCTGTTCAATTAACAGTGCCCTCACGGTCATATCAGTTCTATTGACAAAACCTTGATCGTGGTTGTACCCGGTATTCGGTATCGTTGAAGAAAGGATAGCTCTTCTTGTATGTCTACAATAGTCTTGGGAGTAACTCCTTTCTTGAATTGTATCTAATCGGTTACTGGAGTACACTGTCAATATAGATGCTGCTATCATCAAAAAAACGAAGAATAGTACGGCATCATATAAGCTGAAAACGCCTTTCTTATCGAAGATCATCCCACCTCCCATATAGTTACTTTTAACGAGCAAAGGTGTGCTCTACCCAGTGCATCTTCAACTACGACGGAAGTGCTTCTAGAATAGACCTGTTCTTGTGATGGGATAGATGAAGTCTTGAACTCGAAAGATAGGTCGTTATCGTAAAGACTGTTATCGGTAATGGAGATTTTATACTCGAACCCTAAGGATTGCGGATGATAAGTTCTATTCAGTATGCTTTGGTTGAGGGTTTCTAGATTCTCAGAAACGTATACTCCAGGTGATTCTATTATTAAGTGATATCGTCGAAAACTCGACATAAAATCGTCGAGGTCTTGTTTCATATCATTTTCTTTCTGCTCTTGGATATACACCGATTGAACGTGAAATATACTCAACGTGAAGATCGAGATAGCTATTATGATGGTAAGCAGAGCTGGTATATCGACGAAGAACCCCGCTACGCCTCTGTTATCTCTGTGCATCAAGGAGGGGAAAAGAGGAATGATATTTATATTTTAAAACGATTCATAGATGCCGTTGTGAAACGTATCTTCGTATCCCAGTTCATCTAGATGGTCTTGTAGTTTTCCTTGGAAACTTTTTACTAAAACTTGTCCCCATCTATCCTCGTAATAGTTGAATCCATAATCTTTTAAAATATTCACGTAATTTTGGTTAACGAATTTGATCACAAAATAGTTCTTATCGTAGATGCTCTCTACGGCCTGTAAGAGTGTAGGAAGGTCCTTTTTTTCTTCTACAGCTATCTCCTCACAGATCACTTGGCTTCTTCCTCCCTGCAGCATCAAATAACCGATCTTTTCACCGTTTCTATAAGCTATCCTTACATTCTCATTCTTCGGCCACCCCCTAGCTTCAGCCATCTCCCAGAACTCATCTTCACGAACAACTAATCCGGTCAACCCTTCAACACTATTCAAGTAAGTTTTTCGAACGTACTCTGGGTCTTCTTCCTCCTTCAACTCTATCTCTTCGTTTTCGACATCACTTTTCAGTTTTTTGTAGGCTGCGGGATAGGCCAGTATATCTCGATATCCCAACTTTTCATAGAGATTATGCGCCACGTTAGATTTATCAGTCATCAAGAAGGAAAATCTCACACCTTTCTCTTCCATTATCTCGTGTGCTCTGTTCAATAACTTTGTACTGACACCCTTTCTAGATGCTGAAGGACGTGTACATACATTACGTATCCCACCAGTTAATTCGACACCGCTTTTTGTTTTCAACCTCGGAAAAAGTAGTCCCACGGTCCCCAATACCTTTTCATCTTCCTTAGCATACAATTCTCCACCCCATTCAGGTACTCTAGAATCGGCTTTTATCATATCTACAACGTGTTGTTTAGAATACGGGTGGTTGAAACATGTGAGGGTGAGTTCTGTCATCTGGTCGTCATCGACTTCTTCGTAAGTTACTATCTCCATGGATGGTCCAATGTTCGAGATATATTTAAATTTTTAAAGTCATTAATCATTATACGAGAAAATTAAATAACAAAGGAATGTTATACACCCAATGGTGTTCAAGATATGACAAGTTCAAAGGTTTACTTTTCCGATCTATCCTCGGGAAGTAAAGAAAATAATTTGATAAACAGAATAGGACGATTATTCAAGAAAGCTAGTGAAGGTTTAGAATACGAAAAAGATGACCTCGTTGCACTCAAATTACATTTCGGTGAGAAAGGTATAGATACGTTCCTCAGACCCGTTCAGGTAGAACCTATCATCAAAGCGGTAAGAGATGCCGGTGGTAAGCCATTCCTGGCGGATTCTAATACACTCTACTCAGGCAGCAGATCCAATGCCGTTGATCATCACAAGACCGCACAGGAGAACGGATGGGTAAGGCCAGTAGTCAGTGCTCCGGTAGTGATCGCTGATGGACTACACGGCAATGAATTTTATAAAGTTGAAATCGACGGGAAACATTTCGATGAAGTCAAGATCGGTGCCGGATTCTTTCAATGCGATGGTATCGTAGGTGTTTCACATTTCAAAGGCCATGGTATGACCGGATTCGGAGGTACTCTAAAAAATCTCGGAATGGGTTGTGCTTCTCGTGCCGGGAAGTTGATGATGCATTACAACGTTGAACCTGAAGTCGATATCGACGAGTGTATCGGATGTGGAAAGTGTGCTATCTGGTGCCCAGTAGAAGCGATAGAAGTTGAACAGTATGCTGAGATCGATTTAGATAAGTGTATCGGATGCGGTGAATGCAGGATCGTCTGTCCAGAAGGTGCGATCCAGGTGAAGGATTCCTCCTCAAATTTTGAGATCCAAGAAAAGATCGCCGAGTTCGCCCACGGCTCATTATTGGATAAATATGATAAATCACTGTTTTTCAATTTCGTAGTGGATGTTACACCAGAATGTGATTGTCCTCCGTGGAGAAAGTATCCGATGGTACCTGATATAGGTATAATCGCTTCAAAAGATCCGGTCGCGGTAGATCAGGCGGCTTTTGATCTAGTGAAAGAAGAAAAAGGTCGGGAATACGGTGCTGGAATCGATAAGTTTGCTAAAGAACACGATGTCGACCCGACTGCACAGTTAAAACATGGTGAGAAGATAGGTCTCGGAACCCGTGAATATGAACTTATAGATATCTCCGATGTTAGTGGTGAATAGGTATGAGTGAAAAGATACTGGTCACTGGCGCTCTAGGTCAGATAGGATCAGATCTAATACCGAAACTGCAAAAGAAATACGGTAAAGAAAATATCATCTCTCTAGATTATAATGAATTACCAGATGATTATGATGGAATACTGAAAAAGGGAGATGTGAGGGATAAAAAAATATTAGAAGACTTATGGAAGGAATATAAATTTACCAAAGTCTATCACTTAGCTTCTCTTTTATCAGCCACTGGTGAAAAACACCCCGATCTGGCATGGGACGTCAACATGACCGGTCTTAAACACGTGTTAGATATCTCTAAAGAATACGATACCCAGGTATTCTGGGCCAGCTCTATAGCTGTTTTCGGTTCTACCACTCCTTTAGATAACACTCCACAACACACCATCCTTGAACCGGTCACCATATACGGAGTTACAAAAGTATCCGGTGAGTTACTCTGTCAGTACTACCATGAAAAATATGGGTTAGATGTCAGAAGTATACGATATCCTGGATTGATAAGCTGGAAGCAAGAACCCGGCGGCGGTACTACGGATTACGCCGTAGACATATTTTATAAAGCAATCGAAGAGGAGGAATACACCTGTTTTGTTAAAGAGGATACAAAGCTTCCTATGATGTACATGGAGGACGCGATAAGAGGAACTTTGATGCTCATGGATGCCGACGAAGAGGATATCAATGTCAGGACGAGTTACAACCATTCTGCCCTCAGTTTTACGGCTAAAGAGTTAGAAGATGAGATCAAGAAGCATATACCGGACTTCGAAGTAAAGTACGAACCGGATGAAAGGCAGAAAACAGCGGATTCGTGGCCGAATACCATCGACGACTCGGCAGCAAGAGAAGATTGGGGTTGGGAACACGAGTACGATCTGGAGAGGATGACCGAAGTGATGCTGGAGAACTTAAGAAAGAAACTCTCTAAATAGTTTTTAAATTTCAAATTCCTTTTTTATTTTATCTATTAGTTCGTCAAAGCTCTCATTTCCATAGATGCTATTGTATACATTCAAGAAACCGAGGACCATATCTTTTGCATCATCTTCAAGATTCTTTATCTCTGTTTTTCTCTCTTCTAGGGTCTCTTCACCTTTATCCGTTAAACTATAATATTTTCTATCTTCTGGGCCTTGCTCAGCCCGTTCTATGAGACCCTTTTTTTCCATCCTGTTCAACGCGCCATATACAGTGCCGTAACTAGGATTCCAATGTCCGTTAGATATCTCTTTCAATCTCTTGATGATCTCATATCCGTAAGTCGCCCCTTCCTCTTTCATCGTTTTAAATATTAGATAGCTAATAAGCTCACTAGGCAGCCTTTTTTGCATCTTTATTCCTGGAATTGGATAGATGATGAGATTATTTGGTCTTTTGGGAAAAGTATTATATATCGTACCGCAATACTACGCAACGTAATAGGTGTAAAGATGAACATAACCGCTATCGGACTCATAATATTGGCCATTTCTTTATTGATATGGTCCTTTACTAAAGATAAAGAGAAAACGATAAAAGGTTTGAACGTGGCGAAAAACATGTTCAAAGGTATCGCTGTAGAGATAATATCTATATTGGCTCTTATAGGACTGTTTTTAACGCTGGTTCCTCCCGGGACTATAAGGTCTGTATTAGGTGATACCTCTGTTATAGAGGCCACTTTTATCTCAGCAGCTTTCGGTACCATAACATTGATACCTGCATTTGTGGCGTTTCCCCTTGCTTCTTCTTTGGTGGATGAGGGAGCTCATCTAGTTTCAATGGCAGCTTTCATCACAACCCTTACAATGGTCGGTTTCATAACGGCACCGATAGAGATCGAATATTTTGGTAAAAAATTCACTTTAGTAAGAAATGTACTTAGCTTCCTAGCAGCCATCTTGATCTCACTTGGTATGGGGTTGATATTATGAAATTTAGATTGGAAACGATAGTTAAATTTTTCAAAGATAATAAGATAGCGGCTTTCACTATATTCGCTTATGTCGTTGTTTTTGTATATTCTCCAAATCTAGGTATCGACAGTTTAAAAATGACGGCATCTTACTTTTTAGAGATGCTGGAGATATTACCGGCTGTTTTTATAGTCATGGGCATGGTTGAAGTTTGGGTATCTCGAGAAACGATAATGGGAATATTCGGTAAAGGATCTGGAATTAAGGGTAGATTCGCTTCGGTTTTGATAGGTTCTTTCTCAGCCGGACCAATATATGCAGCTTTTCCCGTCTGTTTTACGCTGTTGAAAAAAGGCTCATCGGTCTCAAACATCGTGATAATACTGAGCGCATGGGCCGTGGTCAAAGCACCGATGTTGATAGTTGAAACTCAATTCATGGGATTGTCCTTCATGTTAGTAAGGTACATATTCACCGTACCGGCGATAATCATGATAGGGATCATCACTGGTAAGATTATCAGTAAGGAATACGTTATAAAAAATTCAAGTAAGGATGGCTTACTAGTTGAAAGGATAGATGAATTATTACCCGGCCATAACTGTGGTGCTTGTGGATACGGTTCATGCAGGGAGACTGCCGAGCAGATCGCTGATGGAGACGAGGAACCGGATGTTTGCGTTCCATTGGAAGAGGAAAAGACTATCAGGGAACTGTTAGAAACCTGTTCCTGATCTTCTTCCGTCTTTTCGTCAATCAGCCTTTTCCATAAGAGCTTCTAAGAGATCCATCACACCTACATCCCTAGCGGTCCTTTTCAAGTATTCCTTGTCCATGTCCTCCTGGCGTGTGATTATACTCAAAACGTCTTCAAGGTCCTGTTCGCATTTTTGCTTTATATAAACAAACTCCAGTTATGGATCGTAGTTTTCATCATCGGTGCCGTTGCTTCCATCGGTTTAGGAAGGTTCTACTGTGGTTGGATTTGTCCTATGGGGTCATTATCAAGGCCGATCATCTGGTTGAAAGATAAATTGTCTTTGGGCGATATGGGTGTTCCGGATATATTGAGATCAAAGAAACTCCGGTATTCGATAGTGCTGATATTTTTCGGTACGATGATCGTTCTAAGAATTTTAGGTATGGAACTGCCAGTACTGCTCATCATAACTGTGATAGGTGTGGCCTTCATGACGGTCTTCGACGAGGAGTTATTTCATAAGTACTTATGTCCGTATGGGACCATACTGAGCGTTACCTCGAAACCTTCGAGATACGTGATGAGAGTAGATACCGAAGAGTGTATCGGATGTGGTAGATGTCAGAGCGTATGTCCAACCGATACCATAGACACGTTGGATTCGGGGAAAAGACAGATTATCGATGGAGAATGCCTCAAATGCTTCAAGTGCCAGGATGTCTGTCCCGCTGACTGTATAGGATACAGTAAAAAAGAGTAATTGGATTTACTTTTAACCGATCATTCATAGCTCTGATATAGAAGTATCGTTACAGCTACCGCAGCAAACAGATCCGGGAGAAACGTGAACGGTCCCAAACCTACTCCGTGCTTGAAGCCCAGTATAAGTGGTATGAAAGGATTGGAGAAAACGGCATATAGTAGAAGAGCAAAGCTGAAAATTAAAAGGCCGAGTGTGAATCTATTGGGCATCTCCCAGTATATAGACAGGTAGTTCCAGAGCAGAACAGCCAGTAGGATGAGGGTAAAGGAAGAGACGAACACTTTGATCCCCAGAAAAATTTCGAAATACATACGGTAAGTCCTAGTCGGTACTGAAACGGTCTTCAAAAATAGTAGAGTAAGCAGTACGCTTATCAATCCACCGATACCTAGTACGAGCATTAACTTTTTTTTCTTGTCCATCTTAATCACCTTTCTTAGATTTTTTCATTATCTCATCCAATATATCAAGGCTGTCTTCCATCTGGTCAGTGAGAAAGTAGGTTTTTCCATACCCCTCTCCCATAGTGGTCAAAACGTGGTTTTCTAATAATAATTCAAGGTGGTGTTTAACGGTCTTGTAATCAAGATCTAATTTTTTAGCTATCTGGTTCGCGTTCATCGGTTTTTCTTTCACAGCTTTTATTATACGGAGGCGGTTCTTTCCTCCTCTGGTACCTGCGATCAACCACCATAGGACCTTTCTCATCTGAACCATTATCTGTTAAATGCATCAAAGGTCAATAAATCTTCTGATAAATTGAGAAAAGGGTTTAGGAGAGGGGGACATCCTTTAACTGTCCTACGGACATTCGCCTCTCTGGTGCATATCACCGCGTCCTTGTTTCATATGTCCTCTGTGTTGTTGCATGTTTCCGTCTAGTTGGGGAAGTTCAGCCCCATAGTCCTCTACCATATTTCTAACCGTATCTCTGATCTCTTGCTGACTGGACCCGTTCTCTCTCATGGATATCACTGTATCTATTATTTCCTGTTTCTGTTCATCTGTCAGATTCAGTCTATCGAGCATCCTTAATTTGGGTTCTTCAGTACATTCTCCATCGGAACGTATGGTCTCTGTATCGGAGATACTTCGTTCCATGAAATCACCACTGTTATCGCTGGCCATGGATAGCCCAATCGCCCCTATCAATAATACAGCACCGAGGACGACCCCTATCATTCCTATCTTCTTGTTCATCTTTGACACCTATGGATATCACTACCATTGATATTTATATTAGTTTGCCGAATCAATTAACCAATTAAACCCGATTTAGACCCAATTTTGCTCTTTTTTTAAGAGCTATAGAAGGTGGTTATAATCGACAGCCTATTCAAATCCTTAAAGCTTTGAACACACTATAAAACAAGTTGGTCAATATTACCGCCAGAACTATCACTCCTAGGGAGATCAGCAGTGACGAAACGTCCCCAACCGGTTTGGGTTCTACAGATAACTCTTTACTCGCAGAACTTTCAGGCAGCATCTCGTCATTGTACTTCAAAACAGCGCTTACATTGTGAATACCCGCTTCTGCATCCCACGAGATCTCGTATGTATTCGACTCACCAGCTTCCAGGGCGATACCTGATACGTTCCCGATCTCCATGTTATCGACCAAGTAAACCAATGTGAAGTTCTGTACCGGAACTGACCCGTTGTTTCGAACAGTGGCGTTGATAGTAATCTCGTCATCTTCCAAAGGCTCATCGTTTGAAAACTCGAGCTTCTCTACTTTGATGTCCGGCCCAAAGGATGGACCTTGCCCACCGGACTGACCTTCCACGATGGGGGTGATGAGCAAACTCATAAACAATACAAGAGCGAACAAGAGTCCTAGCTTAGCGGCTCTATCTGGCATCATTCTCCTCTCCTCCTGTTAGCCAAGAAAAGCCCGAGCAGGAATAATATTATCGTATATCCCAGCATCACCATCAGGCCAGTATAGAAATCGGGAGCGAAAGTGGCCTCGAACCTATCGCCCGGTCCAAAACCAGAGGTCTGGGCTACGCCGAAAAAGTCAGTGATCAAACCCCCGTAGTATGTTATGATGAACCACGGTTCTATCTCCACCATTTTCATAACCTGTTCCGTAATAGGCATTATCATCATGAGTGAAAAGAAGCCCAATAGGGTGGAGGTTATAGCCCCTTTGAGTATACTGCTGAAGAAAAAGATAAGGCTCACTGCTCCACACATGTAGAGTATCGAGAACAGATATGATTTGAGAAATTCTGTAGATATTTCGCTCAATCCATACACGTACTGTATCTCCAAAGCCGTTACCAAATAATATATGGTTAAAACTGAAAGTGTCGAAACTACAGACGCGATGTATTTTCCAACAAAAATACTGTTATGGTCTTGCGGAGTTGGAAACAATATCAAACCCGTCCTGTTCTCGAATTCTAAAGAGATTATGTCCCCAGCGAAGAGTGCTCCGGAGATGATGATCAAAAGATTAGCGAAACCTAAGTTGAGTTGTGCGAAATCTCCAGCGGTTTCTGCCAACCCTATATCCCATATAGTTGGGATGAGATAGAATACGGACGCTAATGCTATCGCCATAAGAACAGCCATCTGTATCCTGTTCCGTCTGTAATGTTTAAGTAGCTCGAATTTAGTCGATAAAAATGTGTCGTAAATATCGCTCTTCACTTTGTTCATCACTTTCGTCATAGGTTTCCCCCCTTCTTATTAACAAGAGATATATAGAAATCTTCAAGGTCTTGCTTTCCACTTGAATATGAGATGACATCGAAACCCTCTTTGATCATGTTCGATAAAATCTCAGCTTGATTACTTTTGTCTTTGCTGTTGTATATAGTTGCAGTGTTTCCCTCTACCTTTACTTTGTTTATACTATTCAAGGAACTCAATTTTTTCCTTTCTTCTTTTGACAAGGGATTCAAGAATTCTACGGTTATCTTCTTATGCTGAGAATCACCAGCAAATTTGTCTATATCATCGTAGGCCATCACTTCTCCATTGAAGAGGAATATCACTTTATCACATGTTTTACTCACTTCTTCAAGAAGGTGTGAACTCAAAAAGATCGTTATCTCCTTTTCTTTCAAATTGCGTATGAGCTCCCGCACCTCTTTTATACCCTCTGGATCAAGACCCATCACCGGTTCATCCAGTATCAATATCTCGGGAGAAGGCAGCAGTGCTAAACCTATGGCCAATCTCCTCCTCATACCCGTACTGAACTCCTCTATCTTTTTATGTTCCCAATCCTTTAGTTTCACAGTTCTTAAAACCTGTTTTATCTTTTTTTTGATTCTATCTGTACCCATCCGGTAGACCCTCCCATAATGAGTCAGGAGTTCGTGAGGAGTTAGATAGTCATACATCCCCGGTACCTCGATGAGGGCCCCGACATAACTCAAAGCGTGGGTCGGATCTTTAAACACATCTATTCCGTTGATATAAGCGCTGCCTGAGGTGGGTGATAATAAGTTGGTCAGTAGTTTGATCGTGGTTGTTTTACCTGCTCCATTGGGTCCTAGATAACCTACAACATCTCCTTTTTTGACTTTAAAAGAGACTCCTTTCAGTGCTGTTAGGTCTCCATATCTTTTAACAAGGTTTTCAACCTTGATCGCATTTCCATTATCCGATAGCCTATTCATCATTATACCCATCTTCACCCATCTTACTTTTAATATCAATTTGCCAAATTTTAAGGAGAGTTTCACCCGATTTAGACCCAATTTCGATATCCTTTTCATCCATCTATTACACCATTAGTTCTTTTCATCATCCACTCTATAACAAATCCCATCAATCCAACGAATATTATTGTAAGCGACAACCTTGCCAGCATGAACTCAGGACCTAAAAACTGAAGTTCCACCATCTCCTGAGGTATCTTGATACACGCCCAGGCCGATAGGAACACTACGATGTTGGATATCCGAGCACCTTTCTTGATCAAAGTAGATGCCATCGGAAACGCGACGTACAGGGGTCCAGTGGGTAAAGTACCGAATAAAATCGCTAGAAAAAATCCTTTAGAACCAGAAGCTTTACCGAGATGCTTCACAACTGTTTCTTCAGGTATGTAAACGGAGAACAGCCCCATCAACACCATCACCGCAGGAAGTATGAATGCCATCTCCGTCAGGTAATCCATAGAAGTGTTAAAAACCGCTCCTCGTCTATCAGGGTAGATGGAGACCAGGATCAGTGCAACGATGAACATCCCAGCCAATAACATCCAATTCCGGATCATCTTCTTCTTATTTTCCTTCTTTTTCTCCTCCTTCACAGTATCACCCCTATCAATATAGCGATGATGATAGCTATAATGAAACTTAGACCATTTCTTAGAAGAGCAAACTTCTTGCCTAGTATTTTTATCTCCATGGGCAGGGTGACTATCCCTATCATAGTCAGTGTAGTTATGAAGGCGGCCACGGCCATAACTGTAGCACCGCTTTCAAGCATCGAAGCAGCAAGTGGAAATGCTATAAGAGCGGGTATATGCAGCACAGCACCCACCGCCCCAACAAGTAAAACACCTAGGATGCCCGACTGCTCACCTACGAATCGTGATATCTCCGCTGGAGGTACGAACCCCAGCATCAATCCTATTATTATTATGATAATGAGTATCGTCGGTAAAATACCGAATAACGATTTAGCTGCCTTTTTCAACGATTTAACCGCTTTATCTCTATCCCTATAGAAGCCATAGATCAAGCAGACCAGAGCGAATGCATTGATTAATATGGCTGTGATACTCATCCGTCCACCTTTTCGACCTGTATTCCCAGTAGTTTCACTCCTTTCTCCGTTTTCATCGAATACAAACCGGGTTCAGAGATCAAGCATTCACCTTCTTCCAAAGTCGCTTTATCATCATCCACTGTGATCTCAACTTCGCCTTCCAGTACTATAAATATCACGTGTGACGACATATCGCAGGGCGGTATCTTATCACCCTTCGACAGCTGTATGTGTCTCGCTTTGAACTCGTCTCGTTCGTAGATCAGTTTCTTGCCTTCTATCTCTTTCAAATTATACGTTTCCATCTTTTTCACCTCCAAATTCTTTCTCATAAAAACTGGTCATCTTCTCCATCATCCTTTTACGCTCCTTGATCATCTCGAGCCAGCTCTTCAGATGTCCCCTCCCCTCTTCGGTTATACGGTAAACTCTTTTATCCGGGCCGGTGTCACTTTTCTTCCAATCTGACCTAAGTAGTCCTTTCTCCTCCATCCTTCTCAGTGTCGTGTACATCGTTCCAGATTTGATCTTGTGTCTCCCCTCGCTCAGTTCCTCGATCCTTTTGATGACACCATATCCGTGCATGGGTTTCTCACAGACCACACGCAGTATCAGGAACTGCAGCCATCTACCTTCTGGGTAACCATGAGGATGTTTACATTTCTGTTTCGATTTTTTACACATCGATATACTATGTAACAATGTTAGATATATCGTTTTCCCTAGGATGAAAAACTAAGAGACCAAATAATCAGGACGAAATAAACTAAGCTCATCGTAAATAAATCGTTTAATTTTTGAAAACCCATTAAAATCATAGAGAACGATTTGAACTTTGATATTTCATATCGAAATTTTAATTAGTCTGTTATAGTATAGTGTTATATTCTTTAGGAGGGTTAAACTTGAAAAAAGAAATATTTCACGAACACGAAATTTTGGTAGTTGGCGGGGGATTATCTGGTTTGAGGGCTTCTATCGAAGCTTTGAGAAGCGGTAAGGATGTAGCCGTTATATCAAAAGTTCATCCGTTACGTTCTCACAGTGTTGCTGCTCAAGGGGGTATCAATGCAGCTTTAGGAAACACTCCAGGTAGAGGCGAAGATCACTGGGAAGACCATGCCTTCGATACTGTGAAAGGATCAGCTTATCTCGCGGATCAGGATGCAGTGGATATCCTTTGTAAAAAAGCTCCAGAAGCGGTTATTGAACTTGAGCATATGGGAACGGTTTTCTCACGGTTTGAGAACGGTAAGATCGCCCAAAGACCATTCGGTGGAGCAGGCTTTCCCAGGACATGTTACGCCGCCGATAGGACCGGTCATAATTTACTACATACACTGTATGAACAGTCTATTTCTGGTAAGATGAAATTCTATGACGAGTATTTTGTTACATCTCTGATCAAAGAAAATGGAACATGTGTAGGTTGTATCGCATTGGATCTAAGGGAAGGTACACTGCATGCCTTCTCTGGGACTGTTATACTGGCAACTGGAGGCTTTGGAAGGATATACAACCGTTCTACCAATGCATTGATAAATACAGGAGACGGGGCATTTCTAGCTTATGAAATAGGTGCGGGATTGGAGGATATGGAATTCATCCAGTTTCATCCCACCACTCTTTACGGTTCCAACATATTGATCACAGAAGGTGCTAGAGGTGAGGGAGGTTATCTTAAGAACAGTGAAGGTGAGAGGTTCATGAAAGATTACGCCCCCGATGCCATGGAACTAGCACCCAGGGATATAGTAGCTAGAGCGATAATGACCGAAGTGAACGAAGGGAGAGGTATCGACGATGAATACGTACATCTGGATTTGACTCACTTAGGTGAAGAAAAGATAAAAGAGCGGTTACCGGGTATCAGACAGATCGCCATGGATTTTGCCGGTGTTGATCCCATAAAAGAACCTATACCGGTTCAGCCCGGACAGCATTATTCCATGGGAGGTATTTTGGTCGATAACGGTTGTGAAACCGATGTACCAGGACTCTATGCCACCGGCGAGTGCTCATGTGTTAGCGTTCACGGTGCCAATCGATTGGGAGGGAACTCACTTCTAGAAACAGTCGTTTTCGGTAAGATCGCCGGTAAAATGGCTTCAGAAGAAGTGAACGGTAAAGAACTCAATGAATCCCTCTTTATAGATGCCATCGAAAAAGATAGCAAATTGATAGATTCTATCGTTGGGAAAAAAGAGGGTATCCTCTACAGCGAGATATTGAAAGATCTGAGGGAAACCATGTTCCAGCACTTCGGAGTGTTCAGAGAGGGTGAGACGATGGAAGAGGGACTTGATAAGATCAGGCGGTTAAAAGAAAAATTTGAAGATGTGTACGTTGAATCCGATGATAAAAAGTTCAACCAGGCCTTGATCAGAACTTTAGAGTTAAGGAACATGCTTCTTATCGCTGAAGCTGTAGCTATGGGGGCTGTCAGAAGGGAAGAGAGCAGAGGTTCACATTACAGGACCGACTTCACCGAACGAAGAGATGAACAATATCTGAAACACACAGTTGTTAGAAAGGGTGTTGAAGGACCAGAATTGGAGTATTCTCCCGTAAATCTAGATAGATTTGACGTCAAGGAGCGTGAGTACTGATGAAACTCAAAGTATTCAGATATGATGGTGATGAATCACATTACGACGAATTCGAAGTACCTCACAAGCCTGGACAGACCGTACTTGACGCCCTATTCTACATCCAAGAGAATTTGGATGATTCACTCTCATTCCGTTATTCCTGCCGAGGAGCTGTGTGCGGTTCATGCGCCATGTTGATAAACAAAGTTCCACGTTTGGCCTGTAGAACACAGGTAAAAACTCTAGTAGAGGGTGAAGACAAGGTGAAGATAAAGCACTGTCCTGCACTTGATAAGGGTGATGAGATCGAAGACGGGGCCGTACTTGTAGAACCTCTACCTCATCTCCCTGTTGAGAAAGATTTGATAGTGGATCAGGACAAATTCTTCGAATATTATCGGGAGATGGAACCGATGTTGAAGACTAAAAGTGAGGTTCCGGGAGAAGAGTATGAGATGGATCCCGAAGATGTTAGTGAGTTGGAGGATTATACAAACTGCATACTATGCGCAGCCTGTTTCGGGGCATGTCCGGTGGACGGTGAAAATGTAAATTACCGCGGACCAGCAGCACTTGCCAAATTGTACAGATTCCATATCGATCCCAGGGATAAAAGTGAACGGCTTAGTTTAGCCGACCATGAAGATGGATGGTGGGCTTGTGAGTTCCACACCAACTGTCAGAAGGTGTGCCCCAAAAACGTACCTCCGAATATAGCCATCGGGAAGGCAAGGTCAAAGCTCGAGAAGGAGGATGGATGAGATGAGGAAAGAACTTGATTCGTTGGGAGAGAAAGAAGTTCCCGATGATGCTCTTTACGGTGTTCAAACTGTAAGGGCAGTGGAGAACTTCCCTGTAACGGGTCGAACCGCTTTTCCGGAGTTGATAGATTCTTACATTATTCTGAAAAAAGCCTGTGCGGAAGCTAATATGGAACTGGATAAACTGGACCCGAAAAAAGGTGAATACATCCTGGAAGCCTGTGAAAAATTGTATAGAAGTTCTTACGATGAATTCAAAGTCGATGTATTCCAGGCGGGAGCTGGTACATCTTTCAATATGAACGTTAACGAGGTCATAGCAAATAAAGCGTTGGAACTTGCCGGTAAAGAGAAAGGTGAGTATGATCACATACATCCCAACGACCACGTAAACATGTCCCAGTCCAGCAACGATACTTATCCTACTGCATCACATCTCGCGATAATCGATATCTCTCAAGACCTCGTGGAAGACTTAAAAGGATTGAAAAAAGATTTTCAAGATAAGGGTAAGGAGTTCTCAGATATCGCTAAATCTGGTAGAACACATCTGATGGATGCCACTCCGGTGACATTAGGTGATGAACTTTTAGGGTATGCTAGAACTATCGAGAGGTCCTTTAAGAATTTAGAAACTTCTTTGAAAGGACTGTATGAACTCCCTATAGGTGGTACGGCAACAGGTACCGGTGTTAACACACCTGAAGGATTCAGGGATAAGGTCGTTAAAAAATTGTCATCAGAATATGGCTTTGAATTTGTAAGCGCTGAGAACAGTTTCGAAATGTTACAGAGTCGGATGCCTATGGGTAATTTCATGGGGGCTTTGAAGAATTTAGCGCTTGAACTCATAAGGATTGCTAACGATCTAAGATTACTTTCCAGTGGACCGAAGACCGGGCTGTCGGAGATAAAACTTCCTGCGGTTCAACCGGGTTCTTCCATAATGCCGGGAAAAGTTAATCCAGTCATGGCTGAGTGTTTGAATATGATATCCTTCCAGATCGTTGGAAACTCTACTACCGTTGATATGGCTGTTCAAGCAGGTCAAATAGAGTTGAACGTGATGACACCGGTTATCACCTACAACATAATGGAATCCGTATGGATGTTGAATAATTTCCTACCTATTTTTAGGGGGAGATGTGTTCAGGGGATATCTGCTAACAGATCTAAATGTAAGGAACATTTTGAATCTAGTGTGAGTTTAGCTACGCTATTGAGTCCTAAGATCGGATATATGAAAGCTGCAGAATTAGCTAAAGAATCCAATGAAAAAGATATTCCAGTACCTAAGTTGGCTGTTAAGAAAGGTATCGTTACGGAGCAAGAGGCGGAAGAACTCTTCTCGACTAAGAATGCTGCTAAAAGTAAGTATGATACCAGTCGTGGTGAAGAACGGCTTTGAATTTCTAAGATATTTTTCCGTAATACTGGAAACCCGGAGTTTTCAGTGTTTTGGTATTGTACCGCAAATGGTTCACTTTATCGATATCTTACCTTCATATGTGGTATGGAAGTCGTGCTATCTACTTGCTGTCACCCAACCTATTTCAGGTCCTAGCCTATAGCTTCTATTTTTTTTGCACAGGTTCAATGATCTTGAAAAATTGTGTCAAAATCTTCACTAATTTGTTAATGATTTTGAAATAACTAGTTATATAGTTGGGTAAGTATTATGTATACTATCTAACTAAAATATAGTGAGGTATGAATATGAAAAACCATCTGATAGTTAAGGGGAAAGGTAGATAACATGACTAACGATCTGACGTCAGCAATAATTTACTTCCTGATAGCGCTGATTATCTCCACGATCATCATATATGTGGTGACGAAGGCGTTCGGAGAAAAAGAGGGCATAGGAACTGCGATAATAGCTGCTCTGACGGGCGCAGTAATATATGCCTTGGCAGCCTTTTTCTTGGGCGGCGGGATAATCGCGGCCGTATTAGCGGGTATAGTTTGGACGATCGCGATAGCAAGCCTTTACAATATGGGTTGGTTAAAGGCGATAATAACCGCGGTGATTGTCTGGATCGTGGCCATCGTGGTAGGAATGTTTCTTCCTACTCTTGGAGGGCCTTTTTAATCTCTAAAAAGGAGGTGAAATAGAATGGCAATATCTATGGAATGGGGAAGAATATCGCTGCTATCTGTAATAGCATTTTTAGTTGGTTGGTGGATATTTGGACTCCTATGGGCGGTGGTCATTGCGATCATAGTGCTGATATTAACTGGAGCACTCACTTTAAGAAAGTAGAGAAGATACAAAGAGTTACACACGGAAAATACCTCATCCGAGATGTGAAACTATATAGTGAAAGTAGTTATAGATCAGCACACCTGTATTGACTGCTGCCATTCCTATGCGATCTGTCCGGAAGTATTCCAGGACGACGGAACCGGGATGGCAGAACTGGTCGATGAGTATGAGGGGAGAATAAGCTATCGTATATATTATAAAATGCTAGATATGAATCAGTAACTTATAAAAACATTTTTTCTGATAAGATCCCGATAACATGAAAGCGCTGATAAATGGAAGGGTCGACCCGATCACGAGTGAGGAGTTTGAGGGAAACATATTGATAGATGAAGGAAAAATAGTCGATTTTGGTCCCGATATTGAGATTCCAGACGAATCAGAAGTGATAGATGTAGAAGGTAAAACCATAGTTCCAGGTTTCATAGATGCCCATTGTCACGTGGGTATAAGTGAGGAAGGTGAAGGATGGGAGGGAGAGGATACCAACGAGGTATATGAACCGATAACACCCCACCTCAGAGCCTTGGATGCGATAAACCCCAACGGGATCGCTTTGAAAGAAGCAGTCAAAGCTGGGGTCACCACCATAAATGTGGGACCAGGTTCTGCTAATCCTATCGGTGGTACGTTCGTTGCTATAAAAACAGCAGGTTCTTCCATCGTAGATGAGCTAGTTATCAAGGAACCCACAGGACTAAAGATGGCTACTGGTGAGAATCCGAAAAGGGTGTATAAAGAACAGAAAAAGATACCATCTACACGTATGAGTACAGCGGCACTGATCAGAGAGAAGTTATTTGAGACCAAGGACTATATGGAGAACGGTGAAGAAAAAGATTTCAAACTCGAAGCTTTAAAACCACTACTTGAAAGGGATTTACCTGGAAGGATACATGCCCATAGAGCCGATGATATGGTCTCTGCTATCAGGATATCTGAGGAGTTCGGTTTTGATCTGATACTTGAACATTGTACAGAGGGGCACAAGATAGCGGACTATATCGCTGAGAGAGATATACCAGTTGTTTTCGGTCCTGGACTCGCTGCGAAATCTAAAAGGGAGAACAGAGAAAGAAGCTTTAAGACGCCTGGGATATTATCTAAGAAAGGGATAAAGGTAGCATTGATGACAGATTCTCCCGTCATACCTATCAAGTACTTAGCCCTCATGGCGGCTTACTCTGTTAGGGAAGGTATGGATAAGGAGGAAGCGTTGAAAGCTATAACCATCAACGCGGCAGAGATCTGCGGTATCGATGATAGAGTAGGTTCCATCGAAAAGGGGAAGGATGCCGATCTGATAGTCGTAGATGGTGATCCTTTAGAACTGAAATCGACAATAGATATGGTCTTTATCGATGGTGAAGAGGTAGATACAGAATAATAGAGATGATAGATACTACAGATATGGAAACAGGAAGTTTAGCCGCTGATATGTTTGAAGATCAGAATGTGGTTGCAGTTACTCACTCTACCGGATTTAGAGAAGAGGGTGAACAGGAACTCGAAGAAAAAAACCGAAAAAAGATGGAAGAGAATGGAGTAGATATC
>JAFDTG010000012.1 GCA_019594235.1 Candidatus Saliniplasma halalkaliphilum
GGGATAATTTTACCTATAAGCGATAAGATAAAAGTTATCAAAACTTAATTCAAACCTGAACTTTGACTAACCTGTATTCCCGGAACGCTCTGACCACTTTCATGTAACCTTTTTCTCGTATCTTCTTATTAAGATCTTCATTACCGGTATCAGCTCTTAGGTAGGGAGTTTTCTTAAGTTTTGTAGGAGTGGATAATATGTAGATATTGTTCAATCCAGCTTTTTTAACTACCTCTGGACTGATCTGCTGGTTTCCCCGCCCCAAAAAGAATCCCTGGTTACCTATCATGGAAACCACGATCTTGATCCCTGCAGCGTCTTTAGCAGCCTCTAATATATCCTTTTCAGCCACGTCTAATTCTAAAATCTCTTTATTCTTTAAGATATCTACACCTAATATCGTATGTTCAATATCCAAACTCTTCTGGATCTCAGCTGTTGTAGATCCGGGACCTAGAACAAAGATGTAGTCAGGATAGTATTCCATCTCTTCGATTATATAACTGGCGATATCGTATTTCATCTCGTCCTCTTCCACGGACATGAAGCTCTGTTTACCCAGTTGGATGTAATGTGGTTCGTAGATACTCTTGGCTTCACCGTGAAGTTTTATCTCCCAACTCCCCTCTCTGTATCTGTCCTCGTCCAAGTCCATTATTTCAACGGTGCCGATGTCAGCCTTACCTTCAACAAAATCGTTGAACAGTTGAGCACTAGATTCTGGATTAACACCGAATACTCCGCTGTGCATCTTCACACCGGCGGGGATCCCCAATATCGGCAATTTCGTTCCAACCTCTTCGAAAACGTCTCTAGCTGTTCCATCCCCTCCACAGAATACTATCAATTCCACATCATTTTCCAAGAACTCTCTTACAGCTTTATGTGTATCGTTAGATTCCGTTCCCCCGATATCGTCCTCAGGTGGTTCATAAACGACGGTTATTTCATCTTCAGGGAAGATCTTTTTGAGCGAGTCTTCACCCATGATACCTTCTGCTGTGTACCATTCATGACCTCCTTTCATCTCACGGAGAGCCTTCTCAGCCCTATTTCGGGCTACTGGTTCTGCGCCACGTTCAACAGCCTCTTCGTAGACACCGTCGGTACCTTTTAAACCCACTCTACCTCCCATCCCGGCTATCGGGTTGATGACGAATCCTATCTTCATGTTCTCGAAACATAGTAATCGCCTTTCGAAATAAGGTTTTTGGAAGCAAGATTATATTTATCAGTTATCGGGATTAAGTTCCCATGAAGATCACTGAGATTTTCTATTCACTGCAGGGAGAAGGCACCCAGATAGGCTTACCAACGGTATTCATCCGAACTTCAGGATGTAATCTGAGGTGCGAGTGGTGTGATACAAGGTACGCATGGGAAGGTGGAGAAGAATATACAATCCAAGAAATCAAGAAAAAGATAAACGCTTATCCGGCAAAGAGAGTTTGTATAACCGGTGGAGAACCACTGATACAGGATGATTTACTAGACCTCGTAGATGAATTGATTCAAACCTATGGGATCTCTATAGAGACCAATGGGTCCTTGGATATAGAATCGATATCTAAAAAGGATGTCCACATATCTATGGATTACAAAACACCTTCATCTGGTATGTGTGAAGAGATGAGGGATGAGAACATCGACTTTTTAAAGACCACTGACGTACTCAAATTCGTTATAGCCGATAAAGATGATTACGATTTCGCTAAAGAAACAATAGAAAAACTTAACCCACCTTCTGAGATAGTTTTTCAGCCTGTTCACGGTATCGAGCTGAAAGACTTGGCGGAATGGGTTATCGAAGACGGTATCGACATCAGGATTCTCCCACAACTGCACAAACTGATATGGGGAGATAAAAAAGGTGTTTGATCGGTTTTGCTAATTATAAGGTTCGATAAGCCGTTGACCTGTGATCTTTCAGATAATAGATTCAATCTCTCTGACAGCTTTTTCCTCGATAAGTAGGCGATAACTCATTCAAAAGCTTCATCGAAATCAGTGAATTTGCCTTCTTCCCGTCTCTCCTTGAGCATATTGATGAATTTTTCTTTTTTGTAGGCTTCTATCATCTCATTTAAAAGTTCATCGTATGTTTGCCCTTTATGACCTAACTTCTTCAATCTCTCCATCGTTTCCTTAGTGACCGGTATCCTCTTATCTGCCAATGTCATCATATGTTGTAAATAGTTTACAATATTTGTAAGTTATGGTAAAAAATGGTCGATATAGTTCTTATCTTATTTAACGAGCCTAAATCTATAACTCGATAAAATCCAGTGTTATCGTAAATAAAAAAAGATCACTCACATCGGAACTCTTTTTCTCTAGTTCCTTCACCGAGCTTCACCAAACCGTTGACAGCCGCAACACCATCTTCTGGAGTTTCGTAAACCGGGATTCCATGATCTTCGAGCTTTTTACTCATCATCTGTGTGAATTTACCACCAGGAGCTATCGCGATGATCGGTTTGCCGTGCCTTTTCATATTCACAGTTTTAGGGACGATGTCTTCCTCTATAGCTGGGGAGTGGAAAAGGAACACTACTATCAAGGCATCTACGTTTTCATCTTTCAAAACGATATCCATGGTGGTTTCGTATCTTTCAGAGGGAGCGTCCCCGACTATATCTACTGGGTTATTTAGGGACGAATGTCCCGGGATCATACCGGACTCGACTTCTTTCTTGAACTTTTCCCTCGTACTTTTCGAAAATTCTGCTAATTTCAATCCGGACCATGTAAGTGAATCAGCGCACATGACTCCGACTCCTCCGCCATTGGTCACAATACCTACTCTGTCACCTTCTGCCATAGGCTGACATCGGAGAGCTCTCAATATCACCACAAGTTCCCTTACAGATTTAACTCTTAAGATTCCAGCCTGTTTGAAAGCGGCGTCGTAAACCTCGTCCTTTCCAGCCAAAGACGCCGTGTGTGACGCTGCAGCAGAAGACCCTGCACTGGTTCTACCGGATTTTAGAGCAATTATAGGTTTGCTGCATTTCTTAGCAGCTTCCATGAACTTCCTACCATCTTTCAACCCTTCGATGTAATACGTTATGATCTCAGTTTCATCATCTTCGCTGAGATACTCTATCAGATCAGCTTCATCAAGACCGGCCCTATTTCCATAACTGATGAACTTGCTTATACCTATCTCTCTCCCAGAGAACCAGTCTAACATGGCGGCCCCGAAAGCACCACTCTGAGAGAGAAAAGCAACAGAACCTTTTTCTGGGCGAGCCTGTCTTTCAGGAGGATTAAAGATAGTATCCAATTCGTTTTTCGAATTGTAAATTCCGAGACAATTAGGACCGATGAATCTTACACCATACTTATTGGCATTTTCAACGACCTTCTCCTCCAGTTCGACCTCTCCGGCCTCTCTGAAACCTGCTGTTACGATAATAGCATTCCCTATCCCTTTTTCTCCGCATTCTTTTATCACCTGGGGAACGAACTTTGCTGGGATCGCTATCACTGCAAGATCGATATCGTCATCTACATCTTTGACTGAACTATATGCAGGAACCCCCATGACCTCGTCTTCTTTGATATTGATAGGGTAGACTTGACCATCATATTTTCTCATGATAGATTTCATGATGGCATTGCCAACCTTACCTTCTTTATTCGAGGCTCCGATGACGGCCACGCCTTTTGGATAGAACATATCGCTGAGGTCCATGCTTAGCTCCTACTGGGGTCATATACCTTTTATATATACATCTTTTGTCTCTTATATCGTTATTTTAGGAAAAATTATAAGTCTTATCTGTTCCCATAAAGACTGTTGAGAGTAATGAAATATGGATAGGAATGACCTTTTATACGTTTTCGTCGTGATATCATTATTAACCAGTTCTATATTCGGGGCTATTGTTCCTAATCTAGAATCTACAACTTTAAATGAGGAAAAAATCACCACCGATACAGATCCAAATAACGATATTGGAAGGATAGAATATTCCTTCGAAGAGGAAAAATACGATATACCTTATTGGAGGGAATATGAGGAACCAATT
This sequence comes from Candidatus Saliniplasma halalkaliphilum, assembly GCA_019594235.1. GTDB lineage: Archaea > Thermoplasmatota > Thermoplasmata > Halarchaeoplasmatales > Halarchaeoplasmataceae > Saliniplasma > Saliniplasma halalkaliphilum. The sequence goes on from JAFDTG010000012.1 coordinate 4,035, forward strand.
GGACATATGACCACACCTACAATAAGTGCACAGGATGAAAATCAGGAAACCGATGAATTCCAAGAAAAACAACAATATGAAAAGGAAATAACTGAAGCTGAAAATTCACTAACTGAAAATTACCTAGAACACACTCCGGTAATAATCGATGATGACGATGAATTAGCAAACCTAGCAGACGAAAAAGGTTGGCCAGGCCAGGGTACTGAAGATGACCCGTATATTATCAGCGGATACGCTATCGACGGTCGTGGAGGTCACTCCGCCATCTATATCGGTAATGTTACAGAACATCTTACCGTAAAAGATTGTTACCTTTTCAACGCCACTGGAGAAGAAAGTCATAGAACATTCGCAGCCGGATCGACTTTGTTCAATAGTAAAAATACACTTTTAGAAAATAATACTATAACTCAAAATCATCGGGGTATAGATCTATTGGATTCATCAGATAACATAGTCGATGATAATGATATATTTGATAACATAGGATCTGGAATCCTCGTTGAAAATGGATTAAACAATATTTTATCAAACAACTCTATCGATGATAACAGCGAGGGAGTCAACCTCTTAAATTCCATGGATAACATTCTATTAAATAATACTATAGAAGAAAATAGCCTGGGTATCGCCATACTTGAATATAGTGAGAGCAATTCCATCATATCTAATCATATCGAAAGTAATCCTATGGGGATATCCATTCATGATTCAAACTATAATACATTGGAGAAGAACACGGTATCGAATGGACAAACAGGCATCGAGATATCTGGATCATCTAGAAATCACATGATCGATAACACGATATTGGATACATCAAACGGTGGTGTCATCCTAGAAAATTCTTTCAATACTGATATCGAGAATAACTCCATGCAGAACTGTGGTTTGATCCTCGAAGGGTTTTTGATGTCCCATTATGACAGCCACATAATAGATTCAGAAAATATGGTAAACGGTGGGGGCCTATTTTATTTAAAAAATCAGACTGGAGAAACCATCACAGGATCGGTGGGACAGGTAATTTTAGTCAACACTACAGGTTCTCACATAAACGGCATCGATGTTAGCAATGTCGGTAGAGGTATTCACTTAGCATACTCTAACGATAATCAGATATCATATATTGAATCTAATTCCAATAACAGACAGGGTATATTGTTAGAAAATTCCCACTTTAACCATATAGATAACAGTTCTTTCGAAGATAATCTAGAAGGCATAACTATCGAAGATTCAGAGTTAAATATCTTTGAAAACAATACGGTCTCTAACAATCGTGGAGGGTTTGTACTTTCAAATTCACCACGAAACCAGATGATCAACAACACGGTAAGATGGAATCAGAACGGTGTAGATATATGGTCTTCAGATGATACGGGATTATATAATAACACTATAGAGGATAACAGCAGATACGGTGTATTAATTTCTAGTTCTAGATTTAACGTACTCGAAGATAATTCACTCCAAAGTCATGGTGTATTCATAGATGGAACTTCGAAAGAATACTGGAATACACATACTATCGAAGTTTCCAACACTGTCAATGGTTCGCCTTTACGATATTACAAGAATGAGACGAATACACAAGTCCCATCGGATACTGGTCAAGTAATCTTGTCTAACAGCAGCGATATGACCATCATCGATCAAAACCTGAGTGAAGTCTGTGCAGCCATCCTTCTTGGATTTTCGGATAATAACGAGATATCAAACGTATCCATCAGTCGAACCACTTTTTTTGGGATGCGTTTAGAAAACTCCCACGGTAATCAAATCGAAGACAGCTTTTTAGAAGACGGTTCCGATGGTATAAACATCAGGAATTCCAGGGATAATATTCTTTTCAATACCACAATCACAGAACACTCCAGGGCCATCATCATGTGGCAGTCGAGCCAGGATAATGAAGTTACAGAAAGTGAAATCGTCCAGAACAGGCATGGGATTTACCTATACAAGACCGATAACATATCCGTTGAATCAAACAACATCTCTTACAATGATAATAGTGGTATAACGATATCATCATCCAAGGGTGATAGCGTTATAGATAATTTTATCCTGAATAATGGTAGAGATGGTGTATTTTTATCTTCATCCTTAAGAACTACTTTGAGTAACAATACTTTTGAAACTGGTGGTGTGAGGATCAGTGGAAGAGATATCTTACAATGGAACACACATACGATCGATATCTCGAACAGAGTGAATGATTCCCCCATCCATTATTTTAAAAACGAAACTGAAGGTCAAGTCCCATCGGATGCAGGCCAAGTCATATTAGCTAACAGTACTGGTATATCAGTTCAGGATCTTGATCTGAATGATGTAGCCATAGGCATACTGATCGGGTTTTCTGATCACAACGATATCATCAACAATACATTAGCAGATAACTATTACTCGGGGTTAAGAGCAGAATTTTCTATAGGCAATCTTATCGAGAACAATAGTTTTGCGGGGAATGATGAAGGATTAGTTCTAAGAAATTCTGAAGCAAATGAATTTGTTGGTAACGAGTTGAGTAACAACAACAGAGCTATCTATCTGTATTTATCTGAGATAAATGTTATAGAAAACAATACGATAGAGGACCATACACATTCTGTTCTTATCTTCTTATCAAATTACAATGAAATGTATAACAATACGATAACCGAAAGCCAAGACTATGGTATTTCATTAAGACATTCGATTGGAAATATGATCACCACTAACAATATTTTAAAAAGCGAGGAGTCCGGCATTTTACTATATAGTTCGCATGAAAATGTTATTCAGAGTAATGATTTATACCTAAATAAAAATGGTTTGAAACTTGAATATTCCGACGAAAACATGATCTCTGAGAACGAGTTAACGAATAATGAGATCGGTATAAATTTAGAAGGGTCGTATCAAAACACATTGTATAAAAATTATTTAAATGACAATATAGATGGTATCAGGTTATACTATTCTTCAGATAATACTTTGCGTAACAATCTCTTGAATAAGGATGAATTAGATTTAGGCGGTGAAGCGGATGATAATGTAAATTACGAAGCTGGAACTGTACTGGTTAAACTCAACACTAGTTATTTTGAAGGAAAGGGATCTGAGAAACTAACCATGGACATATTAGTAGAAAAAGGAGACAAGTTGTCAAACGAGGTGATGGGAAGGACGTCTAGGATCTTTTCATCTGTTAACGGATTCGAAATAAAACTTGACGGAAATATAGGAGTTCATGAAGCGATATATAGACTTTCAAAGATGCCTGAAATTTCATATGCGGAACCCAATTATTATTATGAACTTTCAAGTGACCTAGAACCATCAAATGTACCTAACGACCCTGGTTATGATTCACTGTGGGGTATGGATAAGATAAGCGCTCGTGGAGCATGGAACGAAACAACAGGCAGCGAAGATGTAATTATCGCAGTTGTTGATACTGGTATCGATTATACCCATGAAGATTTAGTGGATAATATGTGGGAGGATGAGAACGGTTACCACGGCTATAATGCGGTCAACGATTCTTATTACCCAATGGATGGACACGGTCACGGAACACATGTAGCAGGAACCATCGGTGCGGTCGGTGACAATGAATTAGGGGTCGTGGGAGTAAATTGGAATGTCAGTTTGATGGCCTTGAAGATGTTCGATGACAGCGGTTCTGCGACAACGACTCAGGCTATTGAATGTCTAGAGTTTGTGCTGGAAAAGAAAAGAGAGGGGGAAAACATAGTGGCGACTAGTAACAGTTGGGGTGGGAGTACATACAGCCAATTACTCAGAGATATCATAGAAGAACATCGTGATGAGGGCATATCGTTCGTAGCAGCCGCTGGGAATGATGGAGAAAATAACGACCTTAGTCCAACTTACCCTTCCAGCTACAGCTTGACGAATATAATCTCTGTAGCAGCTACGGATCAGTCTGACGAACTTGCTTCCTTTTCTAACTATGGCGAGAACAGCGTACACGTTGCTGCACCAGGCGTTCATATAAACAGTACCTGGAGAAACGATGATTATCGTCGTTTGAGCGGCACTTCTATGGCAGCGCCACATGTTTCCGGTTTAGTTGGTCTTATAGCGTCTCATTATCCGTCATATGATCATAATAATCTCAAGAACGTCGTACTCTCTTCTTCAGACCAACTAGATAATTTAGAAAACATGCTCTTGACCCCTGGTAGGATCAATGCTTCTAAAGCGATAGAAGCTTCCACTCAATCACAACCATACTTTTGGACACACCGTCCCACTAACATGTCCGAACTTTCGGTGATAACTGAAACTGAGATATTGATCTCTCTTACAGATGGTGTTGATCCAGTGCTAGAAGCTGACGTCGATGTAAAATTTAGTTCCGGAGAGGATCCAATGATCCTGAAAGATGACGGAACCGGTAGTGATGAAGAAGGAGATGGTTATTACACGGGTACGTGGTTCCCATCGACTTATGGTGAGATAACTCTAGAGATTACGGCACAAATAGATACATGGCAGGAGACTAAAGAGGTTACAGTAACCGTTTTTGGAGGAAGTACGGGCATCTCTATAATTCAATCGGATGATAATGAAATAACGGGGAATCATGTAGCATGGACAGATAACAGAGCTTTGTATATCCAAGATTCTGAAAATAATGAAGTGATCAACAACAATATCTCAGATAATAAGGGTAACGGTGTGTATCTGTATGAGAGCCATAAAAATAACATAACTGGTAATGATATATCATACAACGGGATGGATGGTGCATATTTGTGGGACTCACATCATAATTATCTATATAATAACACACTCAATTCCAATACAGACAATGGTTTAAGTCTTCAATATTCTAAATTTAACGAGATCAAAAATAGTGATTTTAAAAACAATGAAAGGGGCATATCACTCTATAGTTCAAGTTATAATGATATACGATACAATGATCTTTCTTTTAACGAACAATATGGCATTTTACTTCGTGAATCATCTACACAAAACATAATATTTTCAAACGAAATCAACTCAAATGCTGTGAAAGGTATATTCATACAGAGCTCCAGCCATAATAACCGCATAGTAGACAATACACTCATGGAGAATTCGATAGGTCAAAATAATTACGCTCTTCGAATCTGGAATTCAGATAATATCACATTGAAGGATAACTATCTCTCGAACAATGAAAGAGGGATATACCTCCGGTATTCAGATCATAATAATTTAAGAGACAATGTCATCAAAGATAACTTTGGGAAAGGAATTTATCTATCCGTGTCAAATGAAAATGAATTTTATGACAACGGTATTTTATCAAATAAAGGATACGGTATCGATTTATCTAGTTCAGATTCAAACTACATCCAGGGTAATAGGATTTCAAATAATACGAGAGGAATCTCCATCAGTTCCAATTCATATTTTAATAACCTAATGAACAACTCCATAAATCACAACTCTGGTCATGGCGTTTATTCTTCCACATATGGTAATACGTTCAAAGGGAATTATGTTTCTCACAACCAGAGGAAAGGAATGTACGTTTCCAGTTCACACGATAATTTGATTGTAGGTAACGAACTTAAATACAATATTGAGGAAGCACTTTATATATTGAATACTGAAAATAATCTGGTCAGGGATAATACATTAATTCAAAATGAAGACTATGCCATCTATCTGAGTGGGTCAGTAAACAACACGATTTATCACAACAATTTTATCAAAAACGGATACCAGGCTTACGATGATGGTGATAATACTTGGAATGCCAGTTATCACTTGGGTGGAAATTACTGGTCCGACCACGAAGGATCAGACATTTATCACGGGGAGTATCAGAACCTGACCGGCAGTGACGGTATCATAGATGTTCCGTACGAGGGTGAAACACTTACAGACAAATATCCATTGAAAGAACCTTCTCCTATACCCCACGTGAGGATAGATAACCCTGAAGAGGGAGATGTGATAACTAGAAACTATGTCCAGGTTGAGTGGACTGCCATGTATCGATTTAGCGATGCACTGGAATTCTTTGTTAAAATCGATGACGAATGGGTTGAAGTTGGAACTGATACGGAGTACACTTTCGAGAACTTATCATGTGGGGAGTATACCGCCGAGGTTATGGCCATAGACGAAAATGACAACATTGGGATCAATAACGTATCGTTTATCGTTGAATATGAAGTAGATGAGATCGTGATCTCTCCCTCAGATGTTATTATAGAAGCCGGGGAAGAACAGGTATTCACTGCAAAAGCATACGATGGGGGCGGTGAGATGACAGGTGACATCACTCAAACAGTAGAATGGTCTATCCAGGACGGTGCCGGTGGTTACTGGGATGATAACGTGTACCAATCCGAATTCCAAGGTGAATGGATAGTAACTGCCAGTTATGACGGCGTCGAGAATACTACATCACTGACCGTAACCTCTTCAAATGTATATGAGGTATCTATCGAACCTTCTAAACCCCAGAACGTATCAGCCGGGGAAGAATTACAGTTCTCAGCAGTTGCATATGACGAGTTTGGGAACATGATCACTCAAAATGCTGAAGATTTCACTTGGGAAAATACGACAGACGAAGGTATGTTCAATGAGACAACCGCAGGTGACTACAAAGGTACTGCCATATACCAAGACGTTCCATCAAAGCCAGTTAACGTCAGCGTTGTACCTGACGAAGTATTCATGGTCAATATCCAACCAATAACCGATCAAACGATAAAAGCCGGAGAGATTATAGAGTTCAGTGCGGAGGCATACGATAAATATGGTAATTTGATCACAGATGAATTTACAGATTTCACATGGGATAATACTGATGAACAAGGGTTATTCGATAAAACATCAGCTGGAGGATACGTGGTTACAGCTACGTATGAAGATGTTGAATCAGAATCTGTAGCTGTCACGGTCGACCCAGCGGAGGTTGATACAGTGGTCATAGAACCGTCGGAAAACCAAACGATAACTGCAGGTGAAACCATAGAGTTCACCGCAGCGGCGTACGACGGATATGCCAACCTTATAACGGATACTGATACTGACTTCACCTGGAACAATACGGATGGAACTGGTTTGTTCGAGGAGACTACTGCAGGCGAATACTCTGTTACAGCCATATACGGTGAAGTACCCTCAGACAAGTTCACGGTCACCGTGGAACCAGGGAAGGTAGCTGACTTCTCTGTTAACGTTGATGACATATCTGTAGGTGAAAGTCCCATCATCGAGATATCTGGAGCTGTTGATGAGTACGGGAATATCTTAGAAGGGGATCATTCAGTAATCATCTCGATCGATGATGACACGGTTACGGAAACACTGAAGTTAACCGATGGAAGTTCACATTATAAGTGGACAGAGTTGGAAGAAGACGCTGAATACGCGGTTACGGTTACAATAGGTGAGATAGGTCGATCGGAAATCTTCGACGTGGTCCCAATAGTCAAACCGGCGGAGTTCGAGCTTTCCAATCTACGAGCGGATAGGAACGAAGTCGTCCCAGGAGAAGAGATAACGTTCTTAGTCGATATGACCAACGTTGGAGATGAACCGGGAGATCATACGGTCGATTTCTACGTCGATGGAGAGCATATCGGATCTACTACTGTAACCGTTGAGGGAGGTCAAACGGTCACAGCTTCGATAACGCACATATTAGAAGAACCTGGCGAACACGAAGTGTCGGTGGGTGAAGAAAAAGTAAACGTGATCGTTAAAGTAGAAACTTATCCTCCTTTGTCTTTAGAGTGGATACTAACCCAGATATCTATAATAGTTATATCGATTATTTCTGTTTTACTCTATAAATACAGATCGGATTAATGGATTGTTTCAAGATGTAGAAACTAGTTGGTAAAAATAGTGCGAGGGAAGGGATTTGAACCCTTGGACCCCTGTGGGACAGGATCTTAAGTCCTGCGCCTTTGGCCATGCTTGGCTACCCTCGCAGTGAGAAAAGCTTATTTCGACTTCCCTATCTTTTACTTGCAAATAAAATTTACCCGTTAATTGAGTTTAACTAAACGATAACCATAAAACATAATATGGTGAATAGAACTGGGAGTGCCATGCAGGTACCAACGGGCTGCAACGCCATCGATGAACTACTCGACGGAGGAATAGAATCGGGAACGATTACAGAGTTGTTCGGTGGAGGAGGAACTGGTAAGACCAATCTTTGCCTTCAGATCGCAAAAAATGTAGCTTTAGAGGGTAAAAAAGTTGCCTTTCTGGATACTGAAGGAGTTTCCATGGAACGGTTGAAACAGATCTCGTCAGACAAGTACGAAAAGGTCATGAACAATACTTTGATCTTCAGGGCATGTTCGTTCTCCGAACAGGAAGAAAAATTGAACAATATCGTTAATCTAGCTTTAAGGGAAGATATGGATGTTGGAGTTGTCATCGTTGATAGTATGACTATATTTTATAGGACTCGGTTGAACGATGGGGAACATCAGAAAACCTCAGCTAGATTGGGTAGAATGCTTATCAAACTGATGAAAGTGGCAAGGAAACTAGATATACCCGTGTTAGTCACAACCCAGGTATATGGAGGGGATGATACAACGAAACCTCTAGGTGGACATATATTGTATCACAACGCTAAAACGATACTTAAATTCGAAGAACTCGGTCCCCACATCAGAAAATGCACTGTTATGAAGCATCGTTCTATGGCGGAACGTAAATCTACAAAGTGCAAAATCACCGACAAAGGTATCGTTTCAGTTTGAAATGTCACAATCCATCCAAACCATTAAATATCCTGAAATTTTTCAATAGCCATGAAACGTTCAAGACCAGCGGATATGAAAGAGATCTATGCTCTCCGTGCAGATACTATCGATTATTTTTTCCCGGATAGAGAAGATGAAATTGAGATTTGGGCAGATATAGCTTCGAATTATGGTAAAGAAGTACTTCATCTGATGTGTGGTACGGGGGAGCTTACTGTAGGATTAGCTGAAAGAGATTTTGACGTTACAGGTCTGGATTTTACTGAAGCCATGATATACCTGGTTAAAGAACGTATTCAAAACAAGAATTTAAAGAATATCGAAATCGTTCAAGACGATGCTAGGCATTTTAGTTTGAATAAAAGGTTCGATTTCATTTTCGTCTCAACAGGTGATTTCCATCATTTTGTAGAAAGGGATGAGATAGATTCACTCCTGGCTAAAGCTTATGCACATCTAAAAAGTGGTGGAGCGTTAGGTATCGAACTTTACGTCCCTCCGGAAGAAAATTTCAAGAGGGGAGATAAAAAATACAACCCTATCAGAAAACCTCCAGAAGGTCAGACGATATGGAGAATGAATAGGATCAGTTATCACGCAGAAAAAAAACTACTAGAGATAATGGAAGACTTTCATTTTGAAGAGAACGATGATGTAAAAGAAGGAGAATATGACATACTCCTTAGATTGTTCCCGAAAATCGAGATCGAAAATATCCTGAGAGATGCTGGTTTCGACGAGATCAAACACGTTGAGGGAAGTAATTTTTCACCGTACCTACCTGATGAGTATTCAAAGACATGGATAGTAGTTGCTGAGAAAGATTAAGATCATTTCCAAGAGCTCTGCTTCGATTTTGAAGTACTCGAGTTTAATTTAATTTTATAAGTATAAAGTAAGAAAGCTATCAAAGGTATCAATAACAATGTGGGCCAGTACGTCACATAACCCCTCTCTTCTCGTTCACCTATTTCAAATTGATAGATGATCCTCTCATCGAACTCTACGTTAGAACTCGATGAATTCAATTCAATAGTATATTCACCTTCGGCAAGTCCATCTTTAATGAATACGATGTCGGAGCCGGACATAGCGAATATTTCATTCCGAGAAACTTCTATTTTTTCTCCATCCTTATACAAGTACAAACAGCTTTCAATCAAACCTCGACTGACGTAACTCCCGAAGGAGATATGGATCATCGTCGAATCTCCCAGTTCTGATAAAGTCACATCTTGAATCTCGGGGAACACCTCGAATTCTTCGCTTGTTACTGAATAAATAGTTCCAGTATCATCTACTACTTCGAGCATCATTCTGCATTGAGATGACATAGCAAATGGGAACCGGATAGATGCAGTATTTTCACCTGGTTCGACCTTCGTCATCAAATTCCAACTTTCACCATCATCACTAAAACTGACCCTCATATGTTGATAATCGTCTACCATCGGTGGTGAAACCCATTCGATGTTGATTTGTTCCCTGGTATGATATGTTTTTTTATCAGGGTCCAAGGATAATTCAAGTGGATTCTCTTCGAGTATCGTAAATCCAGCGGAATGTGCCCAAGTTGTAGAACCATCACTATCTGTGCAGCTCACATTGATGACAGCATTTTCCGCTGAGGTATCTATTGTCCAGTGATACACACCGTCATTTTTAACATCATAACTGATAACCCTCCAGCTGTTACCTCCATCAGTTGAAATCGAAATAGTTATGGGATCATCTGGTAGAGGTACATCGTCGGTAGCGTTCCATAGGATTTCAGTTTCTTGACCTTCTACTAAAACGAGTCCCTCATATGGTCTTTCAATTTCAACCACTGGTTCTAGATTCTCGTAGATCGTAAAACTTCGTGAATATCCATAACCGATAAAACCGTATTCGTTTTCACATGAAACATTTACTATAACACTGGAAACGGGATAATCAACGACTGGTTCCTTCGGCACTTCCCAAACATAGCTCTCTGTGTTTTCAAGTCCACTAGCTATATTTATCCACGTGTTCCCATCATCTACAGTATAGGAAATGTCGATCGGTTCATTTATTAACTCATTTTGATCCACCGTCCAACCGATTTCAGTTGTGTTTCCTATCCTGATATCATCTTCAACACTTGTCCAAACTTCAACTTGAGGCGGTCCTCTTTTAACAGTAAAATTGACCTTAAGATCGATCTCAAGTGAATTACCTGGATAACTGGTATCATTCACTGAACCAGATAGTTCAAAATAGTATTCAGTACTAGGTTCCAATTCCTCCACGGGATCGAATTCAACAGTGAAGTTATCGTTTACAGTCCTCCCGAACACAGTTCCGTCTACAATAGACGAAGGTCCATATAAAGTAAAATTGTTCCTAAAATCATCGAGGTCGATCTCTGAACTGAAAGTCATTTCGATAGACGAATCACTGAGTAATAAACCTCCATCACTAGGACTCGAGGAAAGGAACTCGGGTACTGTTGAGTCGATCTCAATAGACACCATCTCCCACCTTCTGTGCCCTCCTACTTCAGCACGGATGATAACATAAACCTCGTCAGAATCTATCTCTGGAACAGTCCAGGTGTAATTTGTCGAATAGTTTGTTAACTCACCCACTTCATATCTCTCTATAAGATATGGACCTTCACCGTCAAAAACGTATTCTAGAACAACTTCGATCTCAGAGAGTTCAAGAGTGGTGTTCAAAGTCCATGATATATTCTGTTGGCTACCCCCAGTCCATATGTCTCCTTCGTCAGGTCTATTCAAGTCCACGCGCAGCTCAGTATTTGTAGCGGACTGAGAAACATCTGCAAGTAATGTAAATGAAGAAAGAATGAGTATAAATACTAAGAACAATGAAATTAAAGGTTCTTTTTCCTTCCTACAAAGAAACATAATGCACAATACTGCAGTTCATTTTATAAACCTTTTTGGTGAAAAAACAATATCCATATGAATCACATAAAATCTTCTAAAGACACATTTTCCTTGTTTTTAGTTTCAGTTTTTTCTTTACTTTCTTCCTTTCCCCCATTACTTTTCCTATCCTCTTTCTTAAACTTTTGAGAGAACAGGTCTGATTGTTTATTCCCTGCCAGTAAACCTTTCTCATCCCATCCAAAGACGTCGGTAACTCTTGATAACGTTTTAGCTATCCTTCGTGCATAATAGTTCCAATCAGGTTCTCCTTCAAGTCTTAGATCCGGTAGCCAAGGCTCGACTTCCTGTGGTGATCTATTCGCATCTGTAACGATCCAAGATACTTTCATACCTGGAGTGAACTCGTAACCTTTTTCCTCCATCTTCCTTGCAGCCTGTACGTTGGGCATACTTTCAGGATTTTTGTAATAACTGTATTTTTTACAAGTTCTAGATATCACCAGTTCTTCAGGATCCACATCACTGTTTTTGGTTTTCTCTATCCATCTTTTGGCAATCTCGATAGCTCCCTCTATATCGTCATCTAATATATGCTGGAACACATCTTCTAAAGCCCGGTTCTGGGCTTCGAATGAATCACTCCTCCTGAGTTCATACCCCCTAACTAGCATATCTTCTTCCGGCCAGATGATTTGTCCCACGTACCTTTTTTTCATGCCGTGGCTGAAGAACGGATTCAAAACCTTTTCAAATTCCAGTATGATCGCACCTCTACTGTAATCTTCAGCGATCTTACGACTTATCTCGATAGTATCCTCAAGATTTTCCTTAGGGGATCTAAAAAATACACTATCCGTATCCGAGTATATCACTTTCAGATCATCATCTTCCAATTCATCTATCAATTCTTTGATGTTCTTCCTGGCGAAGGCCGTTATACTTTCACCGATCCTATTATCCGTAAACCTGTAAAAGGAAGAAGCGAAGACACCATAGAAAGAGTTCATCAAAACCTTTATAGCTGCCTGTAACCCGCTGTAGTAATCTTTCTCCCTTTTATCATCTGCTTCCTTCATCTTCTTCTTAACAATATCCCTTTCATCCATGAGGTCTTTCAATATACCTGGGAGGATCCCTTCTTTCTGCTCCAGCGATAAGAATCTTGCACCTGTGGGGCTTTCGATGGTCCCTTCTTTAGATAAAGTGGTAAAACAGATGTTATTCTCCATGATTATACTAGGATACATACTTTTGAAATCCAGGACGCTCACCCAATGGTATAACCCAGGTTCTATAGAGTGGACGTAGCCTCCCTTGATCTTACTGCTCTTTCCAGTATGGCTGGTCAGTGGCACTCCGATATCGTTTCTATCCGCCTCTCTGACCAATATAGAATCTACAAGAGTGGAAGTTCTTCCATTCAACCCCTCATCTACAGGAAGTTTAGATACGGTAGCCATATCCATAGCCTTGTCCATTATCTCTAACTCAAGGATGATCTCCAAGGCTAACTCAGCATCTAAACTACAGTAATCGATAACCTTTTCTTGGTTCTTCCCCCATTCCTCATCTATCTTTTTAGGGTCGACATCATCCTTCTCCCTTCCAAGCAGTTCTTTAGACACGTGGTCCAGAGTTTCTCTTTTGAGGTTCATCTCTGTACGAACACTCCACCACGCATCGGCAACTATCCTGCCGTTGACCCTCCAAAATCGATTTCCCACTTTGTTTAGACCACTCCCGTCCCTACCTATAGTTAAACTTCCGATCCCTTTATCTTCAGCACGATCCTCAAGTAGAGGTAGGTCATATCCATTTATGTTGTAACCGGTTATCACATCTGGATCCACCGAATTTACGTAATCCCGAAAACCTTCGATTATCTCTTTTTCATCGCCGTAAAAACTTTTACTTGCCCTTTCTCCTTTATGATCTACAACACAGCATATCGTGAATATCCTATTATCCTCAAGGCTGTTTTCGATATCAAAGCTGAGTATTTTCAACTCGGGTTTTAGAGGTTCTGATCCATCGAATTCATCTACATCGATAATAAGTTCAGTAGTGTACTTTCCATTATCGATTCTTCCCCCTTCGATGATAACTGTGGAGCCTAGGTCCTTATCGTAGATAAACCTTTGAATGTATGGAATGTCGGCTGCTAAGACTTTGCACTCACTCTTGTATTTGTTCTTGTACCCAGGGACTTTGAAAGGATACTTCAAAATCACCTTTTTACAGGGTTCCATATCCCCATCTACCCAAAGTTCGCGGTTCTCTAACCGTATTATCTCATCATCTCTTTCCAATTCCTTTACGATTTCATTAGACGGGTTTACAAGATAAAAATAGGGTCTAAAATCATCATACAACAACGTGACCGACTCGCCCTGTTCAGTCCTTCCAAATAATTCGATAACAACTCCATCACGCTGGGAGCTGTATGATCCAGATAATATTCTTACTTTTCTCTTAACCATTTACGATCACTTCGAGACTATCTTTATGATATCTCCATCATTCAATTCATGATCACGACCTATAACTCTATCGGTACGTGCATCTATGGCCCTTATGAAGCCCTCTCCTATATCGGAGTGGACTTCAAAAGCTAAGTCCTCGGCGGTGCTTCCATTTTTGACTAGATATGCATCAGGAAGTACTCTCCCTTTTTTATCCGTGTAGTTATGTTCATTTTCCACAGGATATACGACTATCATATCTAAGAGTTCATAAACAGCTTTCTCAAGACACTGCTGGACACCTAAACCACCGTTTTCTTCCATGAATTTTCTGATCTTATCGAGGGCATCCAGCTGGGCACTAGACATATTCTCATCCAAGGTTTCAAAACTTTCATCCCCTGGCCTATAATCGATCAGTTCTTTCTCAGATGCCTTTCTAAGAGCCAACTCATACTCGGCAGAGCTGGGCTGGATCATATAATCAAGTTCTCTAAGATACCCTATATTCTTTTCAAGAGCCATATCGGATTTATTTGCCGCGATCATCATAGGCTTGGTCATACGTCTCAAATTAGATGCTAAACGGAAAAAATCATCCTCTTCCCAAGCCCTAACATTCCCAGGCATTTCAGATATGTTCAACGCCCTTATCACATTCCCTTCCTTGACACCTAACCCGGATAACTGCTTGTAAATGACTTTCTCCAGTTTACCTCCGGTAACTTCTAATCTCCTGGATACCTTCTGCCAGTTTTTTTCTAGAATACCTTTTATCCAATAATCGATTTCCTTATCCAAAAATTCAACATCTTCAACTGGGTCGTGTTCCCCCACCTTACAGGGTTCCCCCTTTTCATCTGTGCTGCCGCTAGCATCTACGATATGGATCAAAGTTGAAGCCTGCCTTAGATCGTCTAAAAACTTATTTCCGAGTCCTTTTCCAGAATGTGCATCCGGTACTAGACCGGCTACATCTATTATGTTTACAGGTATCATCCTGATACCATCCATACATGGAGCATTATTCGGGTTACACTCTAAATCTAATTCTTCATGTGGACACGGAGTTCTAACATATCCAACTCCTTTATTGGCATCTATCGTTGTGAATGGGTAGGATGCCATCTCAACATCTGCTCTGGTAGCGGCGTTGAAAAAGGTGCTCTTCCCTACATTTGGTTTACCCACTAGACCTACATCCATTTTTTCTACCTTATTAAATACCCATATACTTAGGTGATGTTAAATGCTTTCTTCTATATCCACGATCAGATCTTCAGCCTCTTCATATTCCACTGCTATCGACTTAGCTATTTTAGCGTATTCTAAAGCCTTTTTAGATTTACCCAATTCCTTATATATCTTTGATTTAAGAAGCCATGCGGGTTCAAATTCTTCGTCTATACCTATACATTTATCCATCAATTTTGAAGCTTTTTTATACTCCTTCAGATGGTAAAGTGTTTTTCCTAAACCGTATAATGCTCTTATGTCCTTTTCATCTTCAAAAACAAGGTCCCTAAACACATCCTTTGCATTTTCGTACTCCTCTTTTTCTAAAAGAAGATTAGCTTTAAGCAGCTTTTCTTCATAATTAGCTGTCTGAAGAACATCAAGTGCCTCGTCGATGTCTCCTTTATCACCTAATAGTCTAGCCAAAACTATTCTTGCATTTTCACCATCGAGTTCAGATGCTTTTCTATAAGACTCTAAAGCCTTTTTTGTATTCTCAAGCCCTTCAAAACCTTCTCCTCTTAGGATGTAAAGTTTTTCATTCTCAAATTGTTCAAGATATTTATTTGACTCTATGACGGCGTCTCGGTATCTTTCCATCTCGATAAGCATCTCAGTTTTTTTTATCATGGCTAGTAGGTTCTTTTCATCCCTCTCGATTATGTGTTCATAAACTTCACAGGCGTCCTCAAATCTACCTAATTTTTCCAGCAATGAGCCTTTTTTATGAAGGTACTTCATATCATCGTATGAGTTGTAATGTATTTGATAACCTGTTAAAGCTCTTTCATAGGCTCTCATCGATGATTCATATTTTTTTAATTCTTCCAATATGTCACCTCTGAGTTCCCAAGCTTTTCCGAAATCAGGATCAAGGTCAATGGCTTCATCTAAAGCTTCCAAAGCCTCATCTTTTTTATCATCCATATTCAATATTTTAGCTTTGGAGTACCACGCTTGTTCATATTCAGGGTTCAGGTCCAATGCCAAATCTATCTTCTCTAAGGCTTCGTCTATTTTACCGGTTTTAGCCAAGGGCAAACTCAAAGCATAAAGTGCATAATCAAAATCCGGTTGTATCTCCAATGCTTTCCGATGGTAATATATGGATTCTTCATAGTTCCCCAGTTTATCAAGTGCGTTCCCAATATTGTTCCAAGCGATGGTGTAATCTGGATTTACTTCGATAGATTTTACAAAAAAAGGTATAGACTCGTCATATCTATCCATATTATACAGAGCATTTCCTAGATTATTCCATAAAATTTCGTTTTCACTATCTATTTTGGAAGCCCTTCGATAATACTCGATGGCTTCTTCGTATTCCCCCAGGGTATGATGAAGATAACCTATATTATAGAGTGCAGGGGAATACTCCTGTGAGATATCGATGGCTTTTTGGTAACATATTTTTGATTCTTCGTAAAAACCCATGGAAAATAAAGCATACCCTTTATTGTTCCAAACTTCCTCGTCATCAGTATAACGATAAAGGAATGAATCATAAACGTCGATAGCATTCTGAAAATCGCCTATTACTAAGAGTACATCGCCTTTTCGTTTGAGAGCTTCTAAATTATCAGGTTCTTTTTCTAAAACTTGATCGTATAATCTTAGTGATTTTTTATTTCGACCCGCCTCTTCAAGGATTTCAGCCTTCCTCATGAGAAGCCATTCATGATCAGTCGATGAATTTTTCAATGCTTTATCCGCAGTTTTTATCGCTTTCCTTCTATTACCCATGGCGATGTAGGTATAGGCTTTGTCAAAATATGGCCCATCATCTTCCGGTTTTAAGGAGATCGCTCTGTCGTATGTATCTATCGCCTTTTTATAATCTCCATTATACCTGTAAGAATTGGCTAGATTGTACCAACCAGTAAAATAATACTCATTGATTTCGGTAGCTTTGTTATATGCATCTATTGCTTTTTCGTGTTCTCTTAAAGCATCAAGTGCTACTCCTTTATTATTAAAGATCACTTCATTTTTTTCCAGTTCAAGTGCTCTATCATAGAATTGAATAGCCTCCCAATAGTCTCCCTGATCACACAACGAGTCACCTTTTTCAAGGAAACCGACGGTTTCATCGGATTTCAAACTCGTATCTTGAACGTCAGGTTCAATATAAGCTGTTAACAATATTGAATATATCTGTATCATTTGAGCCGCCGACTATATAAAAATAGAATTAAAAAAGAAATAAAAGGTTTTCTGAGGTTTAGTCGATTACACTATCCTTTTTTTACCTGAGGTTTTCTTTTCTTTTTTATCCTCTATGTCTGCGCCGCAAGCGTAGCACATTTCGGCATCTAGACTGAGTTCTGTACTACAGACCGGACATTCTATTTCCTCAGCTTCTTCCTCTTCCTCAGTTTCTTCTTCTAACTCGGTACCACAGGCATAACAGATCTCCGAATCAGCACCGAGTTCGGTACCACAATTTGGACATTCTATTTCCTCAGTTTCTTCCTCATCTTCAACTTCCTCCTCCCCTAACTCGGTACCACAGGCATAACAGATCTCCGCATCAGCACCGAGTTCGGTACCACAGTTCGGACATGCTATTTCTTCAGCTTCTTCCTCTTCTACTTCCTCTTCCTCAGTTTCTTCGACTATTTCTTCCTCAGTCTCTTCTGGAACTTCAACTTCTTCTTCCTCAGTTTCTTCGACTA
>JAFDTG010000049.1 GCA_019594235.1 Candidatus Saliniplasma halalkaliphilum
AGTCACCCCTCACATAGAGTTTGATACCCTTCTTTAACTCGTTTATCCCATGTTTCGTGATCTCAGAATGTTTACTCAACCCTCCAAAGGGTGATTTGTAAAACGTCCCTTCAAGACTTGCTCTTCTAAATTTCGCAGTCATGTTATCTACCTCTATTTACTCATATAATCCACATTACTCCCAAATAAATTCCTACGGAGGTCAAGGCTGCTATTGGTACCGTTATCAGCCATGATATAATTATCCTCCTGATTACAGATAAATCTATCGCTTCAACACCCCTTGCTAAGCCCACGCCTAATACCGAACCGACTACGGTATGACTCGTAGATATGGGCATGCCCATCATCGCTGCAACAAGCATAACTGTAGCTGCCCCGAAATCTACAGAGAAACCTCTAGTATTCGTTAAAGCAGTCAAATTGAATCCCACTGTCTGTATAACTTTATATCCCCATGTCGAAATACCAACGGCTAAACCAACCCCTCCAAACAGCAGTAATATCTCATTACTCAAAAAATATGGTAGTCCGTTTCCGATCGTAGATTGTAAAACCAGTACTACGGGTCCTATCGCGTTCCCCACATTGTTGGCTCCAAAGGAGAAAGCTACGTAACACGAAGTTAGTATCTGAAGCCTTCTGAACACATCTTCTACATCTTCTATACCATCACTACTTTCAACACCCGATAAAACGGGATATTTACCGAAATAACCTATCCCAACCGCTGGAAATATAGAATAAAAAAGAGCTTTTAACAGACTTAACTTTTCACCAAATATACGAAGTGATAGGGAAGTATTATAAAGTAAAGATAATGATATGATAAAAATAGTAACTCCTAAGAAATAAGGAACGAACTTTTTAGCCGTTTTAAAAGGCGTTTTGGAATCAAAAATGACCCTTACTATGAGTTTAAAAATCAAAAAAGCTCCGAGTGCTCCGAAGATAGGAGAAGTTACCCAACTTAAAATGATCCGTCCTAAAGTTCCCCATGATATGATCCCGACTCCTCCAGCCAATAAACCAAATCCAAGCATGCCTCCAACGATAGAATGAGAGGTCGAGATCGGTAAAGATTTCCATGTAGCAACTGTTATCCAAAGCCCTGCTGCAGTAACCGCGGCTAAGCCACCTATAGCTAGTGTATATGGATCCTCGATAGCGGTGGTATCAAATATACCGACCTGCACCGTGCTTGTGACATGTTCTCCAGCCAATAACGCCCCTGAAATAGCGATTACTGAAGCGATGACCACTGCTTGTTTGTGCGTTATAGCTTTAGCTCCTACTGCTGACGACATGGAGTTGGCTAGGTCGTTAGCACCTATGTTCCAAGCCATGTAGAGTCCAGCGGCTAAAGCTAAAGCGAGTAGCGTGAACTGAAAAGTCGTGTACCCTAGCATTTCAACAAGATGAGTTAAAAACTCTATGTATTTGAAAATAACTTATATAGATTATTTAGTGTTTAAATACCTATATACAGTATATAGAATAATCTGTTCGATCATCCGCTTTTTTGGATATGAGATCAATCTACTATTTGGCCCTCTATCAATATATCAATGGCTCTTTCTGGGTAATCTTTTTCCACCATCTTCTCCACTACTGTTTCGATATCATAACTCATCCTTTCGAACCTGATATCTCCATCTTCAATTACCGCATATGCAGCTCTGTTATCACCATCTCTAGGTTGCCCGAGACTGCCAGGATTAACGAATCTCTTGCCATCGACCTCGCGGTCCATCTGTATATGGGTGTGACCTAGAAACACTAGATCTTGTTCAACACCGTTGAACTCTCTGAACTCATTTTCATCGGTATTCGGTTTCAAATACTTGAACATATCACCTTTCGATGCGTGTGTGATAAAGTGATCCTCAGTTTCCACTTCTATAGGTAATTGACCAAGATACTCTAGAAACTTTTCATCAATATCCTCGATGGTTATCTCCCTCACCTCTTGAGAGAGATCTTTCAGTTCGTATCCACAACCACAATCCACTCCAAAGGCGACTGCATTATCATGATTACCTCTTACGACGATATCGGCTTCCTTTCTTATCAAGTCCACACATTCCTGTGGAGAAGGTCCGTAATCTACGATATCACCCATACAGTATATCATCGAGTAGTCCTCTAGTTCTATCACTTTCTTCAAAGCTTCGTAATTACCGTGTATATCCGATACCAGGAGTATTTTTATATCTTTCATTTTAACTCAACCATCCTTTAAGTTTCTGGCTCTATCCTTTCTCCGGTTTCCATATATACCACCCGGTCCACGATATTACAGGCGTGGTCCGCTATCCTTTCCAAATATCTTATAACGAGTACGTATTGAGTACCCATGGTTATGGTCTCTTTATCCTCCATCATGTAGGTCAAAACTTCCCTGAAGATCTCATCATATAATGCATCTACCATTTCCTCTTTTTCATATATCTCTTCCTGATATTCTTCGTTCTCTTCTACGAAAGAATCAACTGCCATATCAACCATCTTGGTGGTCAGGTCGGCCATATGCGGTATAGAGACCAATTTCTTCATGTGTTTTTTTCCCAGCATCCTCTCCGTAACCTTTGTTATATCCTGAGAGTACCTGCCGATCCTGTTCAAGTCCGTAATTATCTTCAGGCAGGTACCTATCATCCTGAGATCCCTGGCAACCGGTGCCTGGAGCGCTATTAGATCAAGACTTTTCTTCTCGATAGCCCTGTCGTAGGCGTAGATCTTATTGTCCAGATCATCAACTTCTCTGATTTTTTCTTCGTCTAAATCTACCAAACTATCTATTGCTTTTGAGATAGCTCGAGAAGATAAGTCCCCCATCTCCTCGACCATCTTTTTCAGTTCTTTGAGTTCTACATGATAAGACTTCCTTATTTCATCTGGCGTCATATTTATTCACCCGAACCTTCCTGTGATATATTTTTCAGTACTTTTTTTCTTAGGGTTTTCAAATATTTGAGTCGTTTTACCGAACTCGATCAATTCCCCTAAATACATGTAAGCGGTATAATCACTCACTCTAGCGGCCTGCTGCATGTTGTGAGTAACTATCACAACTGTATAATCTTTTTTGAGCTCGTCTATCAGGTCCTCGATCTTCGCCGTAGCTATCGGGTCCAGAGCGGAACACGGCTCGTCCATCAGTATCACTTCGGGCTCAGTCGCTAGCGCTCTCGCGATACATAACCGCTGCTGCTGACCGCCGGAAAGGGAAAGAGCGTTCTCGTCCAACCTATCCTTAACTTCATCCCAGATTGCAGCTTGTTTCAAACATCTTTCAACGGTTTTATCTTTATCCACGTCCATACCATTAACCTCACACCCGTAAAATACGTTGTTTTCTATGGAGAATGGAAATGGATTCGGTTTCTGAAAAACCATCCCTACTTTCCTTCTTATATCGACACAATCGGTAACATCATCGTAAATATTGTAACCGTCTAACCAAACTTTGCCTTCAGTTCTCACAGACGGGATGGTATCGTTCATCCTGTTCAAACTTCTTATAAGAGTGGATTTCCCGCAGCCCGAAGGACCTATTATCGCGGTCACCTTGTTCTCCTCCACATCCATATCTACGGATTTTAAAGCCTGAATATCATCGTACCAAAGATCAAAATCTTGAACTTTCATCTTAACCCTATCGGGTAGATCAGTCCGCTCGCATGAACTTTCTTTCTCTAGTAATTCTTGAATCTTTGCAAACATATCTAAAACCTCTGTCTATATTTTTCTCTCAAAATTATCGCGATGAAGTTGATACCTAGAACTATCATCAGTAAAATAAGTGCAGTAGCCCATGCCTGCTGTTCAACATCCCTATAACCAACCAGTCTGTATAAAGAAAGGAGATGATAAGGTAAAGCTTGAACAGGTTTTAACAAACTGCTGGGTGTTCCAGCTCCCGAAAAATATACTGCAGTGAACATGATAGGTGCGGTTTCTCCAGCAGCTCTTCCAAGTCCCAACACCGTTCCAGTCAATATTCCAGGTAAAGATGGAGGAAGCACCATTTTCCTTATAGTCTGCCATTTAGTTGCACCTAAAGCAAGACTTGCGTCTCTGAGTTCTCCGGGGATGGAATTTAAAGCCTCCTCTGCTGAACGTGTAACTATCGGTAAAGTAAGTATAGCCAACGTGAGCGCACCGGCTAACAAACATTTTTTCCCATCGAAAAGTATCAAAACAAAAAACGCATAACCGAACAGTCCATGAACTATAGAAGGGGTGCCCTGTAATATGTTGACTGCGGTACGTATCACCCTAACAGCTAATCCTTTTTTTGCATATTCTGCTAGATATATCGCAGTACCTACACCTAAAGGCAACACGATTATAGCTGTCAGAGATATCATCGCAAGTGTACCTAAAATCGCCGGGAATACCCCACCTTCTTCACCCATGCTGACGATATCCTGGGTAAGGAATTCCCAAGTGATACCTCCCATCCCTCTAGTGACGATGTTGAAGATTATCAAAAACAGAGGAAAAAGGGTGAATAATAAAGTAAGGTAAAATACGTAATATGCCCCTACCTGAGCTCCTTCTTTTTTATAATCGTAAAAAGGTCTGAAACTTAGGTAAGCCCCAAAGAGACCCGATAATAACATGAAAAGGGAAAAGAAGAAACTGTTTGGAATCCTAACGTATATCTCCCATGGTCTCAAATCTAATGGGTTAGGTATATAGATTGAAAGTGCAGCAGCAGATAATACGAAAGTTCCGTAAACCAGCATGGGCAAGCCTTTCTGTCTTTTAGAGATTATATGATGGTGTATACCAGATGCGTAACATACAACGGATATCAAAAGCAAACTACCCGCCATAGTCCAATATCCTATTTCAGATTGGTTGTAAAGGTTCCAAAAGCCATATATCGCTACTCCAGCTGAAACGATGAATATCCAAAGTGCTATTATCTTTCTCAGACTCATCTTTTCCCCTCGAATTTTTCTTTTGTTCTAGTTTGAAGTATATCGGATATTATACTCATTATAGCAACGATAGTGAATAACATGATACCGGCTGTGAACAAGACGCTTATGATAATACCGTGAGATTCCCCCATATGTACAGCTATAAGAGCAGTTAATGTATTACCTGTATCGAAGATATTGAAGAATGGAACGGGCATCTTCATGACCGACCCTATGATCAGCATCACAGCCATAGTTTCACCTATAGCCCTACCCATGCCCATGATCACTGCACTAGATATACCGGATATAGCTCCGGGGATCGTGACCTTGCGGATAGTCTGCCATTTTGTAGCACCTAAGGCCAAACTGGCATCTTTCATATCCTTCGGTACGGATTTCATGGCATCATCCGACAAGCTTATTATGATCGGGAGTGCCATTATACCCAATATCAACATGGCTGCAAGGAAAGAATTCACACCCCTCATGGCGAATGTATCGTACAAGAAACGACCTAAAAGGATAGCGCCTATGAAACCGTACACGATGCTAGGGATTCCAGCTAACAGTTCTATAATAGGTTTTAAGATCATCCTGATTTTATTCGACGCGATCTCAGAAAGATATATGGCAACCCCTAAACCGAGTGGAACCGAAACCAGTAAAGCACCTATAGCGATGAAGATTGACCCGTACAATGCTGGGAACAGTCCAAATTCGTTCCTTGAAACATTCCAATCGCTGGATAGAAGTCCCATACCAAATTCCTCTATCGCCGGATAAGCTCTTATGAATAGAAAAATAAAGATAAAGGATATTATCAGGACTGAAAAAGTGGCGATCCCGAAGAAAATCGCTTGAACTATCTTGTCTTTACTACTCCTCGAGATCACTTTTTCAAACTCCTTAGGCATTTACCGGGATGAAACCGATCTCTTCTACGATCTCTTGGCCCCTATCACTCATCACGAAATCGATGTATTCTTTCACAGCACCTGTAGGTTCACCGTCTGTGTACATATGAAGTCCACGCTGTAGTGCATAATCTCCAGCCGCTACGTTTTCACTGGTCGGTTCAACTCCGTCGAGTGCGACTGCTGGGGTGTCGCCACCTACATAGCCCATACCAACATAACCTATCGCATAATCAGCTGTACCGACAGTTCTTTTAACATCGGAATTTTCCAACTGTGTGGATTGGGCGGCGGTCTCATCGAGCCCTAATAGGTCCATGAAAGTTCCATAGGTTCCGGATGTATCAGCTCTTTCAACTACATATATATCTTCATCGGGGCCTCCGAGTTCATCCCAATTCGTTATATCTCCAGAATAGATATCGATCACCTGCTGTTGGGTCAGATCTTGAATCCCAGCATCGTATACAGGCTTACTGACTATTATGGCAAGGCCATCTCTTGCCACAGTGTGTTCTACAACGTCGGGTACTTTATCGATCTCGGATTGTTTGATATCCCTACTTGCCATACCTATATCTGCGGTCCCCTCTATTATGGCATTGATACCGTATCCAGAACCACCTCCGCTGACAGATACTTGCATATCGTCATGTTCATTATTGAACTCCTCCGCAGCAGTTTCAGCTATAGGGAGTACAGTAGAAGAACCTGTTACAGTAACCTCCTGCACTTCGTCATCATTCTCAGTACAACCAGCCATCAAAACACTGGCAACTAAAAGTATGCCGATCATGCCGATGACCATCATATTGCTTTTCTTTTGCATTTTCATCGGATAAATGAAAAAGGGGAAGGGGATATATACTTTATCTGTATAAAATATAGTTAAGTAAATATCCTATATAGGCAATACATAAAATATAGAGGTTATGCTTGTAGATCATCCTGTTACTTTAGTTCCCGTGAATTCCTTACCCCTGACTGCATTTTCAAAAGACGTTAAATCACGCCCATCCATGATACACGTCTCGATATTCGCTCTTTTGATTATTTTAGCAGCTAATGGATCAAATACTACATTCGGCCCTGCCCCGCCTTCACTTTTGGAAACTATTTTCAGTAACCTATCATAATTCAGTTCCGGGATCTTCTTTGCATCCTTATCTTTCTTAGGGTCTGCAGTATAGACCCCATCTACAGATGTTGCGTTGATCAATTTATCAGAGTTTAGTCTTTCAGCCAGCATGGCGGCGACTGCATCGGTGGTATGTCCCGGATGAGTACCACCCATGGTGATCACAGAATAATGGTTTCCAGCAGAGATAGCTTCATCAAAGTTGTCGGCCGGTATCGGATAAACGTTCTTACCCATTGCGATTATCAATAATCTTGCATTCAATTTAGATGTAGATATCCCAAGCTCATCTAGAGTAGCTTCGTCGGCACCTAGGGACCGTCCCCAGTTGATGTATTTTCTAGCAGTACTACCTCCTCCCACGACCAGGTAGAGTTTGTATTCTTCTTTCAAAGACTTTAAAATTTCAGCAAGTTCTTGGATATAAGAAACGTCATCATCATCCGGCAACAATATCGACCCACCGATGGATATCACTATCTCTTCTTTCATTTTACCAAAACATGAAACTTCGAATGGATATATAATTGATATGGTGTTCTCGTTAAACTCATCTTCCAAAAAAGTCTATATGTATAGGTTTCTTTTAAAAAATATCAGATGGTAAAAAGAAATGTGTTATTGATAACCGTAGATTCCCTGCGCTGGGACGCCTTATCTTATATGACGAATCTACGTGATCTAGCTTCCAAATATACTCACTTTACTCGAGCTTATACCAACGGTCCCTCGACGCCTTTCTCTTTTCCCAGCCTATTCAATGTGAATTATGACCCTACCAGTGATCCGATAAAGATCAGACCGCCGACTTTGACTGAAGAGCTCAAAAATGAAGGCTACGAGACCTTTGGATTAGTAGCTAGTAATCCTTACATTTCAGCTATATCTGGTTATCAAAGAGGGTTCGATACATTCGAAGATTTTATAACGTCTGAAGGAAGAGAAGTACGGGGGAAGATGTGGAACCTTTTTCAAAGGTTTCCTAACTGGTTTCAAAATCTAAGAGACGTATATAAATGGTATTTTAAAACAGACATAACGTCTTCACTGAGCGGTAAAGTGATCGTTGCGATGAGTAAAAGATGGTTATTAGATATCAAGAAAAGAGACAGACCTTTTTTCTTCTGGGTTCACTTCATGGATACCCATTATCCATATACACCTCCGTTGAAACACACAGATTTTTCTTTATCCGATATCACATCCCTGAATAACTTCAGAAAGAAACGATATCTAGATAATACAGAGAGGTCAAAACAGAAGGTGATCGAACTTAAGGAACTCTATGAAGATGCTGCTGGATGGTTGGATTTTCAATTGAAAGATATGCTCGACAATTTGAAAACTTTAGACTTGTGGGACGACACCGAAATCGTGATAACTTCAGACCACGGCGAAGGGTTTGGCGAACATTCATTCTTGGGACATCCGTCTCAACTTTACGAAGAGGTTGTAAAAGTTCCCTTGATAGCTAAGATCGATGGAATGTCTAGAAAAGAAAATAAGATGGTGGAGTTGAGGGATATTCCAGCAACGTACTGCTCCGGCTCTCAAAGAGGTGGAAGAGATCTTAGGAAGTCTATAAACGAGGAAAGGACGATACCACTGAGAGCAAGACACGCAGGTAACAGAAGCTGTATGGAAAAAGGTATGAACTTGATAAGCAGACCAGATAGTTTGAAGTACGGTATCTATGGATCTGTGACAGAGAAATACAAATTCATATATGATGAGGAGGGAGAGCAAACGGAACTGTACGATTTGAAGAAGGATTCGGAAGAAGTTGACGACATCTCGTCTGAAAACGAAGATATAGTTAAAGATTTCATGAATAAACTAAATACGGTCTAAACGACCAAAAAAATAATGTATTTTCTATCTTTTCCTATCTATAATGAAAGTCCTTCACGTCTGTTCCGAAGACGCTACTCCCATGCAGAATATCATCAAACTGTATAAGAAGAAATTCAAGAAAAAGAACGTCCAGATCGATATGAGTTTTGGTGATAAGTCCGTAAAGGGTTATGATATAGTCCACGGACACTATGCTTTGACAAAGCCTGTCATAGATGCGAACAGAAAAGCTAGAAAAGGATCCATACCGTTTATACTGCATTCCCACGGAAGCGATGTTCGTAGGGTCATGGGTAGAGGGGCGGTTAAACTTCCCTTCCATCACCGCTGGATATCAAAACATATTCAAAAAAAATCGGATATAGTATTGTTAAGCACTCCGGACTTGGAAGAATGGGCTAATGGGATCTATGTTCCGAATCCAGTCGATCTAGAGATGTTCAAACGGTTAGATGTTGAAAAGACCGATAAGATACTACTTCTAGGTAGGTTCACCGAGGGAGGAGGTATCAAGAAAGTTCTAGATCCTGAGAAACAGTACGACTGCATAAACTGGGGAGACAAAATCAAGTTTCCAGATAATGTTGATACTTTACCCTTTTTAGAGCATGATGAACTCCCGGGACTGCTGAATCGGTACGAGATGATGATAGGTCCGATGGTAGATCCCGTTTCACTAGCTAGATTAGAAGCCATGGCCTGTGGATTGAAAACGTATACAAATTTTCCGAAAAAATATACCAGTTACTACGGTTTCGAAAACCCGGATGAAGTCAAAGATCCGAGAAAATTCGTTGAAAAATACCACGACCCGGATAAGATCACTGATTACTTACTCCACATCTACGAAAGTTTGGTTTAAGCTCTACTGTTCGCAGATTACATCTATTATCTTTTTACCAGCATCCCCTTTTCCATAAGGACCCTCTTTCGGATCCCAGTTATCTTTGTCGAAATCGTTGATCCTGTTTAATATCACTTCATCATCGGTTCCCACGATATCTGCGAAGTCCGCTTCAACGGCTTCCGGTCTCTCCGTGGATTCTCGGAGTACGAATACTTTTTTCTTGATGTTCGGAGCGGTAGCTTCTTCCTGGATACCACCAGAATCCGTCAAGATATATTCACAATCTCTCATCAGAACTAAAAACTCAAGGTACCCCTGGGGTTTTACCAATCTCATGCCTTCGATGTTTTTCAATCGGTCGTAGAGGCCAAATTTTTTGAACATCTTCTCGGCCCGGGGATGTATCGGGTAGATCTGTGGAGTATCTAGATTCTCGAACACGTTCAACAAATTCTCTAAAACATCTTTATCATCGACATTCTCCGCCCTGTGAGCCGTGACTAAAACATACTCGTCCGGAAGCTCGAAATCGAACTCCGCTTTCCTTTCAGCGATCTCCATGTTCTGTAAACAGGCGTCGATAACTGTGTTGCCCGTTATGTAGATGTTACCCCATACACTCTCACTTCTAAGTATCTCTGCACTGTTTTCAGTGGGGGCGAAAAGTAGATTGGAAGCGTGGTCGGTCAACCTGCGGTTGTACTCTTCGGGCATACGGTAATCATAACTTCTAAGTCCCGCTTCGACGTGCCCTACACTGAGACCCATCTTGATACCGGCTAGTGCCCCTGCCAGTACGGTATTCGTATCCCCCTGAACAAGCACGGTTCGAGTACCGAGTTCTTCGAAGGCCTTTTCCAAACCTATCAGGGCAATGCCGGTCTGTTCTCCCTGACTACCTGAACCCACACCCAAGTACCGATCCGGTTCCGGTAGTTCCAGTTCTTCGAAGAATATCTCGGAGACTTCATGATCGTAATGCTGCCCGGTATGTATTATATCGTAATCTTCACCTCGTTCCTCCAGTTCTCTGATTATCGGACTCATCTTGATTATCTCAGGTCTCGTCCCTACAACCACGGTGATCTTCATGATCTACACGAATGTTTACTGGTAAAAAAGATTATTGATTATGGATGCGGGTTAGTTTGAATTTATCTTTTTAACTATAGGTTAGTGGACTGGATCTATGGCTATTTGGTCGGCGAAGTAGTTCACATACGAGCGGAAGGTGAA
>JAFDTG010000110.1 GCA_019594235.1 Candidatus Saliniplasma halalkaliphilum
AGGGCTGTACGGAAGTCCAAGGGAAACCATTCTGGGGAGAGTGTGAAACATGTTCCTGTGCTCAAGAAAAAAAGTTGACCACTGTGGAGAATGCGGTGATTTTCCATGCCAAGATTTCATGGAAAGGTATGACCCCGATGACGGTCCCATCAACGCTGTGATCCGTTATGGAATACTCGCATATAGGAAACAGCATGGAGACGAAAAAGCTGCTTAGTTGACTGAATTGCATTAGATGCAATATTCGTCAATTTTCTTTCACTCCTTTACTAGTTAGGGTATAAAATCACAGATTCTATAAAAATAAAAAAGAAGAAAGTGACTGGATTTATTTCATCCAGCTTAAATTTAGTTCATCTAGTTTTTCATCGGTAGGAACACCCGTCTCCTTCTCCCAACCCATGGATTCATAGTAGCTGTCAAGAGCCTTTTCCAGATCGACGACATGTCCTTCTCCCCTTCCATCAGGGGCTTTCTCTTTGAGGAATCTTTCTGGTAAAGTATCATCTTTTCTATCGAAACCGAAGGAAACGTTCAACATCCGTTCCATGTTAAGGACTCGTTCAGCGGCCTTTAGGAGATCTTCTTTGCTGAATTCCTTTCCGGTAGCTATCGATAACAGTTCTGCATACGTAGAGGCCTTATTCGCTAGAGTTATAACCGTGAAAAGACAGACACCTAACATATTGGTAGCCATGCTGAGTTCCTGGAATGGTTTGATCCACCATTTATTTCCATCTTCGAGGAAATCGATATCTCCTTCTATATCCAAGTCAGGTTCTCTATAACCGAAGGCATCTACAGTCGGTGACCAAGGTCTTAGATGGTCAGCACCTCTAGGAGATACCGCATGGGTCACGGCTTCACCTTTACTTGCCCTGACTCCATCGGCGGCCATCTCAAGTCCTTTTACATGCATGGCAGCTTTCTCTGCCTCTTTCCCGTACCTTTCAGTAGCCATTTTGACACCATCGGCTAACACATCTCCAAAACCTTCTCTTCTGGATATCTTACCTACTAGTTCTACGACGGCATCGGCATTGCCCCACTCTAACCCAATTCCACCTGTGTCTTCACGATCGATTATTCCTTTATCGTACCACTCCATGGCAGTTGCGATCACTTGTCCCGCTGAAATATGATCCAGTCCCATGTCATTTGCCAAGTGTGACGCTGCCGCGATAGCGTTCATATCTTTGACTAGAGTTTTACTTCCAAATGCGGCTACGGTTTCGTATTCAGGACCTCCTCCTTTGCTGCCCATGTATTTACCCTCTTTTACTTCTGTTACCGTTCCACAGGCTATCGGACATCCCCAGCAGGCGTATTTTTTTACATCTAACTTTTCATAATATGCATTGTGGTCTAAGTGGTTTCGACCTAAAGGAAATGTCGTCTGCTGCCAATTCTTGGTTGGTAACACCCCTAGGTCATCGATGGCAGCGTAAAAAGAGGGTGTTCCATATCTCTTCAGTTCATCTCTAACGAAATCTTCCGAGAACAGCTCTTCTCTGCTTTCCTTAGCTTTTTCCTTCAGTTCTTCAGGGTCTGCCACTTCGATCTTCTTGGTTCCTTTGACAGCTATGGCTTTCAAGCCTTTTGAACCCATCATAGCTCCAGCCCCTCCTCTACCGGCTGCACGGTGTCCCTCGTTCATGACAGCTGCGAAGAGTACCTTGTTCTCACCTGCTGGCCCTATACTAGCGATCTGAATTCCTTTCACTCCTAGATCATCTTTTATCTTTTTATCGGTTTTTTCAACACCCATCCCCCATAGATCATTTGCATCGTGGAACTCGACTTTATCATCCACTATCGAAACATACACAGGGTTTTTCGATCTTCCCTTCACCATGATCATATCGTATCCTGCTTTCTTGATCTCAGGAGCCAACTTTCCACCACAGTTGGAGGCTCCGATAGTACTGGTAGCTGGTGACTTGAAAACTATACACCATCTTCCGCTGGATGGAACAGGGGTTCCAGTTAAAGGTCCCGTAGAGAATATTATCGGCTGCGACGGATCAAATTTATCCAACTCTGGACTAACGTGATCGGTCAATAACCTGACAGCTGTACCTTCACCTCCGATATATTCTTCGAACCATTCATCTGGTATGTCTTCTGTTTCCACCGATCGTTCTGTTAAATCGATGACTAAAAGTTTGTTTCTATATCCTTTCATATTGGTTTCACCCGATCTTAAATAACGTAACCCGGGTATTTAAAATAATCTTTTTTACATTTACCACTTATTCATCGCCTTCAAGGTAAATCTTCCCAACTCTTGTCAAAAATACTCGTAGTTTCTTATTATGTCTCTCAGTGTAAACCAAACCGTTTTCTTTCAGCTTTTCCAGTCTGTATTGTATGCTGGACCGTTCTATACGTTCTTCTCTTAATTCATTTACTTTGCTAACCAATTCTTTGATAGAACGAACACCATCACTGGATTTCAATACATCCAGTATGTATCTGTCTCTATCAGTTATGTGCTTTATAGGGAATACTGGTATATCTTCGTAGCTGTTCAGACCTTTAGCGGTACCACTTTCTAAAAACTCATCCCCGAGTTTCTTCAATTCTTCTATGTTGTTTTCAACATCCGATAATTTATCGATGATTTTTGGGACCAGGTATTTCTCTGGAGAAACGTAAAAAATCTCGATATCCGCCTGATTCTTCATCATGAACGCAGCACTCATCATGGCCACGAGAGTTAGTTTTGGGGCAGATGAAACATTCAGATATATCTTTTTATTTTCTTGGGATTCATTTTTTAAAATCTGTAAAACTTTAGAAAAAACGTCATCAAAATCGTACATGTCTACCTGATGAATTTTGATATCAATAGGATTCTCTTGTAGCTTATCGATGAAACTTTTAGCTAAATCTCTTGGACCTTGATATGGTGAAGTTTTGGATTTAAGTAAAAGTAATTTATCTACAGGATACCTGTTAAACATAGGTTTTATTATCCTGTCGTATTCAAAACCGCCTGCAGCGATATGTATACCGCTTTCCTTGGCTGTCATATGTTTTATTAATTATCAAAATTGTATTTAAATATTTTGTATCATAATAGAAAAATCCGTTAAATATAAATAATCTGAGGTTCATTGATAACGAACATAGTCGTTATGTGTTAGGGAATAATATTATGAATACATCAA
>JAFDTG010000076.1 GCA_019594235.1 Candidatus Saliniplasma halalkaliphilum
TAAGAACTTTATATCCTATACACAAAAAAATTGGAATAGAATCCGTACAAGCGGTTATGATCAGAAGAGGCGCAGACCCATGGGATACCAAAAGAGGACCAATCGATGCAATCAAACCAGTTTTGAACATACCATCACATCACGGACCTGATGTTCAAAGCGTAGTACCTGAGATCAACATCCAGACCACTGCTGTAAAAGTACCCACGACTATAATGCATCTGCACAGCTTGGTAGTCAACCTTGAAAAGGATGTTTCTACTGAAGAGATCTTAAAGATATGGGACAAGACTCCAAGGATCAAATTCTTCAACGCTTCACAGGGTGTGGATTCAACAGCAAAGGTCATGGAATGGGCCAAAGATAGGAACAATCCAAGAGGAGATCTGAATGAAATAGCTGTATGGGATGATGCAGTCAAGGTCGAGGATGGAAGATTGTACTATTACCAAGCCATCCATCAGGAGAGCGATATCGTTCCAGAAAATGTCGATGCGATACGAGCCATGATGGAGATGGAAGAAGATAACATGAAGAGTATCCATCGAACCAACGAAAATATGAATATAGAATAAATTAGAGGAACCAAAATGTTAGTTTGCCCACTAGATTACAGGTATGGACGGGAAGAAATGAAATCCGTCCTCAGTAAAGAAAACAAAACGCAGAAACTTCTAGAAGTTGAGGCAGCATTAGCTCGTGCTCACGCTGAAGTTGGAAACATACCCGAGAGTGCTGCAGAGATCATATCTGAGAACGCCAATACCGATGTTGTAGATTGGGAGGAAGTTGAAAGAGTTGAAAAGGAGGTAACTAAACACGATATCATGGCTCTAGTAAAAGTTCTAGGCAGGTATTGTGGAGATGCTGAAAAGTAT
Organism: Candidatus Saliniplasma halalkaliphilum; assembly: GCA_019594235.1. Lineage (GTDB taxonomy): Archaea > Thermoplasmatota > Thermoplasmata > Halarchaeoplasmatales > Halarchaeoplasmataceae > Saliniplasma > Saliniplasma halalkaliphilum. Next base: position 879 of record JAFDTG010000076.1, read on the forward strand.
ATACATCTTGGTGCCACTTCCAATGATATTATCGATACCGGTATGGCACTGCAGTTGAAAGAAGCCATAGGAGTTTTGAAAGAGGATCTTGACGAGTTGAGAGATACCCTTGCAGACAGAGCCAAGGAACATCGTGACACCGTTATGATCGGTAGGACCCATGCGCAGCATGCTGTACCAATGACTTTTGGTCTAAAATTAGCTGCATATGTTTCTGAAATCGATAGACATATAGAACGTCTAAATCAAGCTGAGAACCGGGTCACGGTCGGAAAGATGAGTGGAGCAGTGGGTACAGGAGCGGCTCTTGGAGAAAAGGCTGAGGAGATCCAAAAGATAGTCATGGATGATCTTGGATTAGGGATAGAAGAGGCTACAGGTCAGATTATAGGTAGGGATCGATACACGGAATTGATTACCCTAGCAGCAAGTATATCGGCTTCTCTACAGAAATTTGCAACGGAAGTTAGGAATTTACAGCGTCCAGAGATCATGGAGGCCGCTGAAGCCTTCGATACCGAGAAACAGGTAGGCAGTTCAACGATGGCCCATAAAAGGAATCCGATAATCGCTGAAAACATATCCGGTTTGGCTAGAACTTTGAGAGGGTTTGTAGTACCCACCTACGAAAATATGATACTCTGGCACGAGAGAGACCTGAGTAATTCATCATCGGAAAGGATAACGCTTTCACACACACTTGTACTCCTAGACGATATACTCGCCAAATCCACTAAATTGTTCAAAAACCTGAAAGTGTTTCCAGAGAATATGATGAAAAATATAGAGATGAGCCAGGGACTCGTCATGGCGGAACCCGTGATGATGCATCTTTCAAGAAAGGGGATAAGCCGTCAAGTAGCACATGAGATCTTACGTGAAACATCTATGATCTCTATAGCTGAGGATCGTCCACTAAAAGAAGTACTTCTTGAAAACGATGAAGTGATGGAAGTCACTACTAAAAAAGAATTGGATGAAATCTTCAAACCCGAAAGTTATACAGGTAGGGCTGGAGAGATAGTGGACAAAGTCGTGGAAAAGTAAAACCCATTCAACCATTATTCTTTTTCTTCTTTTTCTTTCTCAAGGGTTTTAACATCAGATTACCGTAGAGCAGTACTTCGATGGTTTTAGCAACGAAAAGCTGTCTTTTATAATAATCCATATCTTTTTTCATATTGATCTGGGCGTTGATATGAACCCTCACTAGTGCCAACCTCAATTCTTCTGTTGATTCTAGTTCTTTGATATCTGATAATAAAAACGGGAGTTTCTCAGGTTCCTCGATGGCTTTTGCTACAGGGACCCATTCTTCATTCAAGTCCTCGGCCTCTTCCTCACCTGCTAAAATACTGATCACATCTTTCGAGAGCTTTTCACCGTCTATCTCGATTTGATTCTTAGATTGATGTCTCATATTTTAACAATAAATTAAAACGATTTTAGTTTTACCCTTAAAATGGAATAAAATAAAAATAAAAAGGGTTTAGATTGTCATTCTTCGTCTTCGTCTAGTTTGAGTTCACCGACCTCTTCCTTTACCTCATCTAAGACCTCTCTAGCATCTTTCTCTGCTTCTTCACGGATCTTCTTTCTGTCCTTACCGCCTTCACCTTTCACTTTCTTCTCGATCTTTTCGATCTCTTTTCTCATCTCTGATCTACCGGGTACTTCTCCAAGTATGTCCTCCGCTTTTCCGATTATATCCTCTAGATTTTTGATCTCAGTAGGTTCTCTGCTGGGTACCTGTCTAGATGCGCCTAAGTATTCCGATGCTCCTTCCATAAGACGTGTAACTTCGAATGGGAACAGTATCTTGGTTGCTTCTCCATCTGCCATCGTCTTCAACGTATCTAGTGAAAGGTATGTCATAGCTTTCTCGTCCAACGTATTGGCACCTAGGGAAAGTATCCTTAATCTCTGACCTTGACCCTGAGCTTCTAAGATCTCTGCCATCCGGGTACCTTCGGCGTTCAATATCCTGCTCTGCCTCATACCTTCGGCGTTAAGGATCTTGGACTGTCTGTTACCTTCTGCTTCGAGGATAGCTGACCTTTTCTGACCGTCAGCACGTAGAATTGCAGCTCTTCTTTCCCTTTCAGCAGCTGTCTGTTCCTCCATGGCCTTTTTAACGGTTCCGACTGGGTCAACTTCTCTGATTTCCACGGATTCAACCCTTACTCCCCAAGCGTCGGTAGCCTCGTCAAGAACTTCTCTTAGATGAGCGTTTATCCTTTCTCTGTTGTAAAGGATCTCATCGAGTTCCATGTCACCGATTACTGATCTTAGTGTGGTCTGTGCTAGATTGATCGTAGCCGCTTTGTAGTTGGTAACTTCGAAAAAGGCCTTTTCAACATCCACAACCTTGATGTAGATTATAGCATCTACATTGGTCGGCGAATTGTCTTTTGTAATGACCTCTTGTCTGGGAACGTCAAGAACCTGTGTTCTCAAATCCAGTTTTTTTACTTTTGACACTAAGGGATAAACTATATTCACACCAGGTTCCAGTACTCCCCTGTAGTTACCGAGCATTATCCATATACCCTGCTGGTACGGCTGTATGATCCAGAAAGCCGTTCTTGCAGCAGCGACTATGAAGATCACTATGATAATCAGCAGCAGTATTATATATCCAGCGGTCGTTGCAGTTATCTGCAGTGGTAGCATATCTTATCCTCCTTTATTTATTCTTCAACTTCTTTTACGAGTAGATGGACTCCTCTTCCTTCAATCACTTCAACCTTTTTACCTTCTTCAATCACCGTCTCCGCAGTCGCGCTCCAAATCTGGTTTTCTATACGTATTTTACCTTTGATTTCTTCAGGCTGGATGGTTTTCATAACCCTTCCAGTTTTACCTTTGAGTGAAGAACTCATTGTAGTAGTGGGTTTCGTTGGAGGGGATAACCGTTGATAGAATTTCAGAGATAGCACCATCAACGGAGTCACTACTATCGCGACTATTACAGGCGTCCAGATTGAAATTAACAAAGCTGGAAAAGCTAACCCGATTATACCTAGTACTAGAAGTACACCTCCCGGGATGGCCAAAAAGAATCCAGGCTCGATCACTTCGATGATCAAAAGCAAGATACCTATTACAACGAGTATCAACCCAAGAGAGTCCATTGTAAGATGTTTAATGGTTTTAAAGTATATTTAGTTTTTGATTAATTTGGTTAGGCAGTAAGTTTCATATAAACCCATCAACATGGCAAGCTTGGAGTGTTAATATGCCAATAGATATGTCAGAATTACGTTACGGTTCAGAGCTTGTCAAAAGAGGATTCGCCAAGATGCAAAAAGGCGGGGTTGTTATGGACGTCACCAACGCTGAAGAAGCGAAGATCGCTGAAGATGCAGGTGCAGTTGCGGTCATGGCTTTAGAAAGGGTCCCTGCAGATATCAGGGAAGTAGGAGGCGTTGCAAGGATGGCAGACCCTCAAATAGTAAAAGAGATCATGGAAGCTGTGGATATTCCAGTTATGGCAAAATGCAGGATAGGTCATTTTGTAGAAGCTCAGATTTTGGAAGCGTTAGAAGTCGATATGATAGATGAATCTGAAGTTTTGACACCCGCTGACCCATTTTATCATGTAGATAAGGAAAAATTCGAAATACCCTTTGTTTGCGGTTGCAGGAATTTAGGAGAAGCACTTCGACGGATCGAAGAAGGGGCAGCTATGATGAGGACAAAAGGTGAAGCCGGAACAGGTAATATCATCGAGGCCGTAAGGCATCAAAAAGAAGTCATGAGAGAGATACGTGAATTAAAAGAGAAAAACAAAGAGGAATTGAAAGATGTGGCTAAAGAACATGGCGTGAGTTTAGAATTGGTACAGGAAGTCGCTGAACGCCAGAGGTTACCTCTCGTTAACTTTGCCGCTGGTGGAATAGCTACTCCAGCAGATGCTGCTTTGATGATGCAGCTGGGCAGTGACGGGGTGTTCGTCGGCAGTGGAATATTCAAATCTGAGAAACCGGAGATCATGGGTAAAGCTATCGTGGATGCAGTCACTTATTATGACGACCCTAAAAAATTAGCAGAGATCTCAGAAGGTCTTGGAGAAGCCATGTCCGGGAAAGACATAGATACTATTCCAAAAGAGGAAAGGCTTCAGGACAGAGAATCGAGCCGTTGAAAACCTCTTTCTTACTTCTTCATTTTAATTTTCAATAGCCTAACTTACATACCACTCACCCCAGAAAGTTTATTTATGAATGAAACTTTAATCGATTTAGATGGGATGCCATGGATTCCATAGCCGAAAGATTAGCGGATAAACAGAAAGAAATCTCAGTCGGAGAATTTTTTGAGCGGAACAAACACATATTGGGTTTTGATTCCCTTACCAAAGCTTTAGTAACGGCTGTCAAGGAAGGAGTAGATAATTCTCTGGATTCTTGTGAAGAGGCTGGGATACTTCCTGATATAACGGTTAAGATCAAAGAAGTGGATGAAAACGAGTACGAAGTCTCGGTAGAAGATAACGGCCCTGGAATACCAAAACGTAAGATCTCAGATGTATTCGGGAAGTTACTTTACGGCTCGAGATTCCACGAGATCAGACAGAGTAGAGGTCAACAGGGGATAGGAGTCTCAGCAGTGGTGATGTACGGACAGCTGACAACCGGGAAACCCACGATCGTCCGTTCTAAAGTAAAAGAGAAAGATTACGCCCAGGAGATGAGGATCACCCTGGATACCAAAAATAACGAACCCGATGTTCTTTCTAAAGAAGTGGTTCTTTGGGAAGATAAGGAACACGGAACCAGGTTCGAAACCACCGTTAAAGGTTTACTTAGGAGTGGAAAGCATTCGGTTTTTGAGTACTTGAAAGATACCGCGATTGTTAATCCACATGCAAGGATCACCTACATAAGGAATGGAGATACAACGGTTTTCAAACGTGCTACAGATCAACTCCCGGAGAAGACTAAAGCTGTTAAACCTCACATAGAAGGGATCGAACTAGGAACCTTTGCTAAGATGGCTAAGAATTCCGATAGAAGAAAATTAGTATCATTTTTGGTAAACGATTTCAGCAGGATCAGCTACAATACTGCTAGAGATATCTGTGAAGCAGCGGAGATGGACGAAGATATCAAGCCTAATGATATGGATGTGGAGGCATGTAAAAAGATACTGAAAGCCACTAAAAATGTAAAGATCATGGCTCCCAAAACCGACTGTCTTTCACCGATCAAGAGCATGCTTATCAAGAAAGGTCTCAAGAACGTTTTGAAAGGGTATAGACCTGAGTTTTACGCCCCTCCGACTACAAGGGATCCAGATGTGGCATCAGGTAATCCATTCCAAGTCGAAGTAGGGCTGGTTTACGGAGGAGATCTACCATCGGAAGGTCCTGTAAGAGTGTTGAGGTTCGCTAATCGGGTTCCGCTGATGTACAAGAAAGGTGGCTGTGCCACAACTACTGCTATCCAGAAAATAGATTGGCGTATCTATGGTTTAGATCAAAAAGGCGGCAGCGGTATGCCTAGGGGACCGGTCATCATCTTGATCCACGTTGCTTCCACAAGGGTACCGTTCACATCAGAAGCCAAGGAAGCCATCGCAGATATTCCCAAAATAGTCGATGAGATCGAGAAAGCATTGAGGGAATGTGCTAGAGATCTAAGAACTCATCTCAATAAGAAGAAAAAGAGGAAAAAAGTCTCTAAGAAATTTATGATCGTTAAAGATATACTCCCGATGATAGCAGAGAAATCGGCTAGTATAGTTGGTAAGAAAACTCCCTCTCTCGAGAAAGTGATGACCAATATAATGGGAGTTGTTTACGTTGATAAAAAGATGGAATGGAACAATGGAGGGGCTGAAGGCACCATAGAGATAATGAATTATACTCCTAAGGAAAGAAATCTTTCTCTTTTCATCGAGAAGCCGTATCCAGAAACGGAATTACTGGAATCCGATCCAAGCCCTGAGCATGACGGGGACTATCTAGAATGGAATTTAGAAAAATTGAAACCCTCTAAATCCGTGAATATAAAATTTAAGTTCACGAATCTGGATAAAGAGGATATAGACGGTACGGAGATATATATCGATGGTATAAACGAAACGTTGCTTATCGGTGCTGAACCGTTACCAGATGATTGGGGTGTTGAGTTAGCAGAGATACAGGAGGAGGCCTGATAAATTGAAAGAGAGACATAAGAACGCTTTGGAAGAGCTTGAAGAGATAGCTGAAGAGATATATGATCAGCTTGAACAGGGAAATATCCCCTATAA
>JAFDTG010000093.1 GCA_019594235.1 Candidatus Saliniplasma halalkaliphilum
GCTCCATCAGGAACGATGGTCTCTTTCATGAATAATTTTCGTATATCTCGGAAAGGCTGCCTCCATGGAGGTCCTATCCTGGACTGCATCATAGCGGTGATCTTACGGTCAAAACCTTTGTAGACAAGTCCTAGAAATATACCGATGAACGGTATCACCATGGCAAAGAACAATGAAATTATCATCTCTTCATAGTTCATAGTTCATCACCCAACATATCTTTGGTTTTTCTAACACTCAACTTGTGAAGATCTTCATGTGAATACGAATTTTTCTCACCGGTGTTGATCTCAACGATTTCTGCTCTATCCATACAGCCTATACATGGGTCTATACATGCTGCAATTATCGGGATATCTGCTATCTGTTCACCTAAAAACATGGGTGCATAAGTAGCCAAGTTGTTATAAGTGGAAGCCCTGACCTTCCAATTATCTAGTTCTTCAAGACCTTCCTTCAACCTTACATAATGTAGCGCCTCTCCTCTTGGAGCTTCGATACGACCGATACCTTCTCCATCAGCTTTTTTCAACTTGTTCAATAATGCAGCTTTCTTAGGCTCGCTGTCTATATCTTCATCGGGCATCTGTTTTACACATTGTCGTATCAGATCTATGGATTGAAGGATCTCTTTTAACCTTACCAATGTTTTTGAAAAAACATCACCAGTGTTTTCATATCCGAATCTAGATGGTATAACATAATCTAAATCTAGATCACCATATGCTGCATAAGGTTGATCTATACGAACATCTTTCTTGACCCCGGATGCACGGACAGTAGGTCCAACACCACATAATTCAAGGGCTTCCTTTTTGGTCAATATCCCTATATTCCTTGTTCTCAGTCTTATGCTTGGGTCTCCCAAGAATATGTCTTCGAGTTTACCATAAAGCTTTTCATAATACTCAAGAGTGTTTTGGATCTTGGGGTACATTTTCGGTGAGAAATCTCTACGATACATCTTCGGAGGGATATCCCTACGGACACCACCAACGGTCCACATAGAATAGTTGACTCGGTTACCTGATATATCCTCTAATAGATCCATGACTTTTTCTCTGATCTTCCATGTGAAGTGAAGATGTGTGTCAAAACCGATCTCGTGGGCTGCAACTCCTGCCCAGAGAACGTGGGAATGTATCCTTTCAAGCTCCATCATGATCGTTCTAATGTATCTGGCACGATTTGTAGGCTCGATCCCTGCAGCATGTTCAACTGCACTGGTGTACATGTGCTGATGAACGATGGAACATATACCACAGATACGCTCAGAGAGAGGTATGACCTTCAACGGATTACGATGCATCCCCATGAACTCTATTCCACGATGGTTCATACCCGGATGCGGATCAGCATCAACTATAGTTTCTCCGTCCAATCTGAACTTGATCATAAAAGGTTCTTTCAATGCTGGATGTATAGGACCGATTGGAACTTCATATGTAGTATCTTCTTTACTCATCGTCTTCACCTCTTCTCTTATTAGCTGCAGTCGGTGGATTGGCCGCTTCCTCTTTGTCGTGGACGTATCTAGACTGGTCTTCCATCCCCTTATCATCCCATCTCCATGGGTATTTATCTTCAGGGAAGACTTCGTCTAACCAGAGTCTTCTCGAATCTGGGATATCAATCACTTCGACACCTAAGAATTCCTGTTTTTCCCTTTCTGTGGTTATAGCGCCGGGAATCAAATCCGTTATGGTCGGTATCGTTGGGTCATCTTTAGGTAGGTGTACCTTTAGGTTGACACTGATCTCATCTCCTGGGAATCCATAATTTACAGAGAAGTGGTATATCAGTTCGATAACGTCACCCCTATCCGAACCAGAAGTAACGGATAAGTGTGGAACCTGTAATTTTGAGATAGATTTTACAGCGTTTCTAAAATCATCCCTATCAACCTTTAACCAAATCAGTTTCATGGGTGTGTTTTTTAGACCTTTCTTTATCTCTTCTGTATCGATCTCTTGGATCCCATCCCCTAACTCTTCCTCTAAGTACTCTTTCATCTCTTCCAATTCAAGAGGAAGCTCTATCTCTTTCATTTATCATCACCTCTAAGTTTTTCTAAATATAACCAGGCTTCTTTTACCCCGTTGATCAGATTCTCTGGACGGACTGGACAACCGTTCACGTAAATTATGTGTGCATCATCGGGAAGTAAAGTATCAACGGGTCCTTCGACTGCATAGCTATCGTAATACACGCCTGTGGTACTACCGCAGTTGCCGACTATCATAACGACTTTTGGATCTGGAGTCTGTTCATAAACTCTAAGAACCCTTTCTTTCAATTTTTTGGTTACCGGACCTGTGAAAAGTAAAACGTCTGCATGCCTTGGAGATCCTACTAACTTTATACCGAATCTTTCGGCATCGTATCTCGGAGTGATAGCTGCGACTATCTCTATATCACATGCATTACACGAACCGCTGTTCAGGTGGAAAACCCAAAGCGCCTTATCGAATGTTTTTGATAATTTCATTTTATAACACCTAACTACATTATATAGAGGAATACCAGCACAACTGCCAGCGTTACCACGAACCAGTAAACATAATCATTCACAATGCCAGTATGTCCTTCAACTAGAGGATCCAAGTACTTTCTCAATGCACGAGTGAAACCCCAGTAAACGTTGTCCCCGCCTACATGTAGTTCTTTAAGATCCGTCGGTGGCCTGTTACCGGATATGAAGGGATCTCCCTTGTATTTTGTTCGTTTATAATCTGGATTGCCCATCAGGTAGAACATGTAAGCGATCAACGATACTAAAATTCCCACCAAAATGAAAATGATGGGACTCCAGATGTCCTGCAAAACTATGTCTATCATGCTCCCACCCCCAACCCCTCGATAGCAGGTACGACTATTTCCGCAACCACGTAATTCGGGAACAAGCTGAATAAAACGACAACGATCGTCAATATCGACATGGCCAAGATCATACTTCTCGGGATTTTCTTACCGACACCCTGATCCGGTCCTAGGAATGCATTGAAGAAGATCTTGCCTATGAGCGCTAAAGTGACTATACTGACCACCAAAGCGATTATAGCTAATACCGGGTTGTACAGGTAAACGGATTTGTATATCAATAGTTTCGAGCTGAAACCGGATAGAGGTGGTATTCCTGCGATGGACAGTCCTCCTATTATGAAGAAGAACGTTGTGTAAGGCATATGATGTGCCAGACCTCCGAGTTTATTCAGATCCCTGGTGTCGGCCACGTAAACTATACCACCGGCTGACAGGAATAATAGTGCTTTGTAAACCCCATCATTTATCATGTGGAACAATCCACCTTCCATGGCTCTAGCTCCGAAGATACCGTAGTCGCCTGTACCGAGGGTAGCTAACCCTACTCCTACCGCCATCATCATGTACCCTATCTGCGAAACCGAAAGATACGCAATAAGTCTTTTCAGATCACTCTGTTTTAAAGCCATGCTCACACCTATGAACATGGATAGAACTCCTAAAATTATCAGGATACTGCCAATGGCAGAGGTTTCTACAGCACCTCTGAAAACGAAGAACAACAATCGGAACAGGACGAATAGCGATCCCAGTGAAGTGATAGCGATGAAAGGAGTGATGGGTTCAGGAGCTTCAGAATAAGCATCAGGGGCCCACATATGCATGGGCACACTGCTGGCTTTCATAGCCAATATAACCATCACCATACCTATGGCAAGTATATCTATCAAACTACCTGTCATGGAATCTCTTATCAAGAAGTAATTCAACACACCATATTCTCCGTAGAAGAAACCTATAGAGAACAGCAATAGTAATCCGGCGATCACACTGATTATCATGTACTTTAACGCCGCTTCTACACTCTCACCTCTATCGTTATGATAAGCTATGAGACCGCAGGAAGCTATGGATGTCACCTCGAACCACACGAACAAGTTGAAAAGATCTGAGGTAAGTACCATACCGTTTACGCCTGCTAAAGTTAGCAGGAAAAGAGTATAGAATTTTCCTAGCCCGTTGGATTCTTTCATATGCCCGAAAGAATAGATACCTGCGCCTAAAGCAGTGATAATAATTGTCAATGCAGCCAATACGGAAAAACCGTCGGCTAAGAACGTGATCCTAAAGAAGGATTGAGTCGTTAAACCGGTCGTTGGCTGCTCCGCTCCGAAGACGTATATCCAACTGCCCATGGTGTAAACTTCATAGGCCATCAGCGAAACGAATAAGGTCGTTAAAAGCAAACCGATAAGGAAGACCGCGTTCCTTAACTCCTTAGAAACTTTGTTTGCAAGTGGAGTCAAGAATGCGAATAAAAGAGGTATTGCCAGTACAAAGACCGGTGACTGCGTTAAAAGGTCGACATTCATTCCCTGCACCTCCTAACTTCGTCAGAATTGATCGTACCGTAGTGTTTTTTGATCATCATGACAAATGAGAGCATCAGTGCCGTCGTAGCTACACCTATGACGATACTCGTCAGTGTGAGTGCATGTGGAGTCGGTAAAACCATATCGGCAGATGGGGCACTAGTCCATATCGGAGCGACGTACCCCTCTCGATAAGCTAGTGAAACCAGAAAAAGATTAGCTCCGTTCTGCATCAAAGCTATACCCATTATTATCTTGATCAGATTCTTTTTGAAAAGTACAACATAAAGTCCCATTATAATAAGAGTCACAACCATGATCAATGGGAAAAGTGTGAACCAGTTCATTCTTCCACCTCCAAGGCATCGCTTCTTTTAGCCATCATATATAGTATCAAACTCAATGCTGCTACTACTTCCAACCCTACTACTATGTTCATAAGAGGAACTGTTCCACCAGTGTTGATATATCCAGGGTTTATTCCACTTACCGTACCCCCGAATATTCCTCCAGTACCAGCTAATGAATTATAGAACAGTGAAAATCCCATGATTATGCCTAACAGCGCTAGTAAGAAGAACATAGTCAGGCCGGTGGATTCCATTGTAGAAAAATCATCCTTATTATCTTTTAGAGTTCCCCATGCCACTATCAATAGTGCCGTGGCGGAAGCGATGACTGCCCCTCCTTGGAAACCTCCTCCTGGGGTTAGATGACCGTGAAGTATCAAGTATATACCGAAAACGATGATCGGGATTATCATGATATCGGCAACGGTTCTAACGACTACTGACATCTTAAAATTCATTTTTTACCCCCTTTGGAAGATTTAGTCAGTTTTGTTAAATTTTCTTTCTTTGAAAGTTTGTACTTACGTAGAACGGTGAGAACTCCACTCACCGCAGAGAAAAGCACAGTAGCCTCTCCTAACGTATCTAGACCTCTGTAATCGAACAGCACGGCGGTGACTACGTTGTTCACTTGATTATGGTCCTGACTGTCCTCTAGGAAGAAGTCGTCCATCTCTGTTTCTACAGGATTTCCGAAACTTCCGTCATCACCACGCATCTCCGCTACACCTCCCAGCATGAAGGCAGAGATCACTATCAGTGCTATCAAAGCGATTATCTTTTTCATTTGTATCCCTCCGTTCTGTCAGTGGATTTGATGGCAAATATCAAAATGGCAGTTGTCAGAGCTGCTCCTACAGCAGCTTCTGCGATGGCAACGTCCGGGGCCCTCAGTAGATAGAATTGCAGTGCAAGTATAAGACTAGATGCACCTAGGGCGATTGCCGCGGATATAAGATCTTTGAACCAGATAACAGCGACAGCAGTCGATACCAACCCGATCAGAACTAGTACCTGTAAAATATAGTACAACATCATTCTTTTTCCTCCTTATCAGCTAAATGATCTAAAACGGCTTTTTCAGGGAGAACACCTACTCTGTGGGCTGCCCTAGCTAAGGCGTGAGCACCGGTTGGATTTGTTACCAAAATTGCGATCAGTGCTACAAAAGTGTGTATCGCCATGTTCAAGTACTGTTCCTGTGCTGGATACCAGTAATACATCACTCCACCATATGCCATGATTGTAAAAGTCATGAATATAGTTCCAAAAGTTGTACATTTTGTCGCAGCGTGTAATCTTGTGTATACGTCTGGGAACCTGTGAAGCCCTATTATTCCAAGGCCATTAAAAACTACGGAGATCACAAGCAGTACAGATAATATCGTTAAAGCGATCATTTAGATTTCACCCCTTCTAAGTATTTTGCAATGAATAGTGTTGTAATGAATGAAAGTATAGCATAAACTATGGCGATATCTATGAACAAGGTCTCCCAAGTCGCTGCACCCAGTCCCACCATACTGGCAACTAC
>JAFDTG010000039.1 GCA_019594235.1 Candidatus Saliniplasma halalkaliphilum
AAGGAGCTAGTGGTATCTAGAGATTTAGCTTGTGAGTAAATCCTATATTTTGGTTCGGTCCCAGAAGGTCTGATAAGTACCCAGCCCTCGTCATAGTATATCTTCAACCCATCGGTGTCATCATACTCTTCTCTCTCAAACTCTTTCTTCAACTGTGACATAAGTTCATCTTTCATTTCATCTGGACAAGCTATCCCTCTTTTATCCAAGGCATATTTGGGCAATCCATCTACAAGTTCTGAAAGTGGACCGTCAGTTGCAACAATTTCCACGATCTTAGCAGCGGTCAAGCCTGCATCACGGCAGTACTGGTGGTCAGCAAATATCAGTCCACCGTTCTCCTCACCACCGAATATCGCTCCTTTCTCTATCATCTCCCTGGCGACTATAGGGGAGCCAACTTTAGTGTATATCAGTTCCCCCCCAGCCTCTTCAACAACGTCTTCTACACTGGTAGAAGAACTAACCGGAGTCACTACTAGACCCCCATCATTTTCCTGTACTATCTTTTTAGCCATCAGAGTCAGGGTTTTATCTCCGTGTAGATACCTGCCTCTATCATCGATAAAGATAGTACGATCTGCATCACCATCATTGGCAATACCCACATCCGCGCCTGTTTCTTTTACCAGATTTATAAGGTCCATCAAATTCTCTTCAGTAGGTTCACTGTCATGGCCTGGGAAAGTGCCATCCGGTTGAGCATTTAAAGTCACTACATCACATCCGAGATCCTTCAATATGTAGGGTGTTGTGTAACAACCAGCTCCATTAGCACAATCGACTACTACTTTCAGATCAGCTTTTTTGATCACATTTTTATTTACCTTAGCCTTAACAGCATCCATATACATCCGTTTAACATCGTCTGACGATATTTTACCGACTTCCGACCATTCTACCAATTTAAACTCCTCTGAGAAGTATATCTTTTCTATCTCTTCTTCTTTCCATCTTATGAGTTCGGTTCCATCCCCATCGATACATTTTATCCCGTTGAACTGCGGGGGATTATGAGATGCGGTTATAGCTACTCCTAGATCGGTATTTTCCCTGGTATACAACTGAATAGCGGGAGTGGGTACTTCTCCCAAGTCGATCACGTCACATCCCGTTGCCGCTAAAGCGGAGCAAACAGCGTTCTTTAACATCTCATTTGACAATCTTGTGTCAGTTCCGATAGCAACGCTGCCACCATTTAACCAGGTACCTACCGCTTTACCCAATCTCACCGCTAAATCCACATTCATATCTTCGTTAACGATCCCTCTAACGCCATTTGTACCGAACAGTTTCGGCATCTACTCCACCTCTTCAGGTTTTATCTTATTCCCTATGAATTCATTCCCCTCTTCGATGTATACGTTATCGGATATGATCGAATCTACTACTTTTACATCATCTTCGATTATTACATCGTAACCGATGATGCTGTTCTCGATAACACATCCATCATCGATCTCGACACCGTCGAATAAGATAGAATTCGATATCCTACTATCACCGATAGTGCAGTCTATTCCTATCGCTGAATATTCTTCGACTTCGCCTTCGGTGACACTCCTATCTCCAACGAGATATTGTTCACCCATTTCTTTCAACAGTACCTCTGTAGCTTTGAAAAAGCTTGAAGGCCTTCCACAGTCTATCCAATATCCCTCAAATTCAAAACCGAACAGGCCATCATCTACGAGTAACGGGAATATCTCCCTTTCCATGGAAACTTTTTCTCCAGGCGGTATTAAATTTAAAACTTTTGGTTCCAAGATATAGTGCCCTGCATTTATGGTATTAGAAAAGGCTTCCCAAGGTTCCGGTTTCTCTTGGAATCTTAATATCCGGTCTTTATCGTTCAATTCGAAAATACCAAATTCCTCGGGGTTTTCTACCTCCCATGCAGAGATCGCACCTACTCCATCCTTTGACTTGTAAAATTCCAGATATTTTTTTAGGTCGATACTCGAGATTATATCTGAGTTTATTACAAAGAACGTTTCGTCAAGATATTCTTCAACATTTTTCACGGCTCCTCCAGTTCCCAATGGCTTAGGTTCGTCGACAACATGGACTGTTTTGTCTATATCGGCCTCTTCAAAATACTCCCTAAGCATGTCTATTTTGTAATTTGCTGCAAGAATAACTTCATCGATCTCTTCAGGTAATTGATCTACGATATGACGGATCAATGGTTTATTCAATATAGGCAACAAAGGTTTAGGTGTAGTATAGGTCAGTGGTCGCATCCTTGTCCCAAATCCTCCAGACAAAATTACTGCTTTCATGATGTTACATATATAAAGTGATTAAATAAAGATTACGATTTGATTGAAATATTGATTCTAACTTAGTACGTCACTTTATGTTAACAGCAACGTCCAAGGCCATAGCACCTTCTTCTAATGCTGCAACTGGATTAAGATCGATATCCTGGATACCGTTTACAAAATACATTAACTCGCTGAGCTTAGATATCATCTCAGCTAATGCCTTCACATCTTTTCTTTCTTTGCCTCTAGCCCCGATCAATATCGAGAATGATTGGGTTTCACGGATCATCTCGCATGCTTCTTGTGTACTTATAGGTGCTACTCGAAAAACGACATCTTTCAGAAGTTCAACGTAAATTCCACCCATGCCGAACATTACGACTGGACCGAAGGAAGGGTCCATCATCCCTCCTAAAATCACTTCATCGCCTCCGTCGATATGTTCTGCAACTGACATCCCTCTAACCTTAGCGTTCGGTTTTTTATTTCGTACTTGTGTGCATATGGATTCGTATGCATCTACAAATTCAGTTTCATTCTTAATACCAGTTCTTACCCCTCCTACATCCATCTTGTGTAAGATATCCTCCGAAACGATCTTGAGAACAACTGGATATCCTATTTCCTCAGCGACTTTAACACCCTCGTCGATGCAGTGAACGACTTTACCACGTGCAATGGGTATATCGGCTAAATCAAGCAATGCCCTAGCCTCATCTTCTAAAAGCATGGACCTTTTCTGGTCCCTTGCTTCTTCGATGATCTCTTGAATCGGGCTGTAATCTATATCCCATTCCCCTTCAACTACATCTTCTGACATCTAAAAATCTCCTTTATACAAACCTCATACGCAACTCATACTCACCGTATTTTCTCTTCTTTTCTATATCGTAACCCATCTTTTCGAATACCTTCAGCATCTTCTTGTTATCCGCTAGAACTTCAGCCGTAAATCCGTACAAACCTTGATTCTTGGCTATCATCGTCAGATATTCTACAAGTGCTGACCCGATGCCCATACTCTGGTACTCGTCCCTGATCATAACGGATACTTCAGCAACGTTCTGTCCCTCTTTGATACGGTAGTCTGCTTCGCCTACCATCCTATGGGGGCCTTCGATCTCGGGATCGATTACCACTATGGCCATCTCCTTATTGTAGTTGATCTGTACGAACTCTTGTCTCCTATCGTGATGCAGGTCCCTACGGGTGCTCATGAAACGTTTGTACCTGCTTTCATCGGATAAAGAGTAGAATAGATCTTTCAGCAGTTCATCATCAGTTGGTTTCATAGGCCTAAATAAGTATTCTATACCATTTATTGTTTTGATAGTTTCAAGTTCATCGGGGTATCTTCCTCCCTCATCTAAAACAAGAACCTGGTCCTGATACACAAGGTGATGTTCTTTCGCCTTTTTAAGAAGTTCTTCCCTGAATTTAGGATGTGCAACATTGATCAATTCCATAGCTCTCTGGCGTATGTTCTTACCTTTGAGGTATGCTACACCGTATTCTGTCACAATATATTCGACATCCCCTCTCGTTGTTACTACACCGGCACCTTCATTGAGTGATGGGACGATCCTAGAAACTTTACCATCCTGAGCCGTAGATGATAAAGCAATGATAGATTTACCATCTTCAGCATAACCTGCACCCCTCATAAAATCAGCATGCCCACCGATCCCACTGTAGAAGCTGTATCCCAAAGAGTCGGCGCATACTTGCCCGGTTAAATCCACCTGGAGTGCTGTATTCACTGCGGTCATCTTATAATTCTTAGCTATGACGAAAGGATCATTTGTATAATCCGTCGGTCTGAGTTCTATCCCTGGATTATCGTCAACAAAATCATAAAGATCTCGAGTACCCATCAAAAAAGAGGCTATACTTTTCCCTTTATGGATGCTCTTCTTTTGGTTAGTAACGATTCCCCTTTCGATCAAATTAGCGAGTTCTTCAGATAGCATCTCTGTATGTATACCCAAATCTTCCTTGACCTCTAGATGTTCCAAGATAGTGTTGGGAACCGCTCCGTATCCTATCTGGATAGTAGAACCATTTTCGATCAGTCTACTCACATTTCCAGCAATCTCCTCAGCGGTTTTTCCAGAAACCACGGGATCGAATTCCAGAAGGTCCTCCTCGTGATGAACCAAATAATCTACATCATTGGCATGAATGAAACAGTCACCGTGGACTCTTGGCATTTTTGGATTGACCTGAGCTATAACCATCTTGGAATTTTCAATAGCTGATTTTATAATATCGACTGCTACACCTAAACTCATCCATCCATGCTCATCGGGAGGAGATACCTGTATCAACGATGCATCCAGTGGGACTCTTCCTGTTTTGAAAAGTTTAGGTATATCCCTCATGAAGATAGGTGTGTAATCCGCTCTTCCCTCTGCGACTGCATCCCTGGTGTTGTCATCGACAAAGAACGCGTTATGCCTAAAACTATCTTCGAATTTTTCTTCCGTATATGGGGCAACCCCAAGAGTTTGGATATGAAATATTTCGGTATCAGTAAATTCCGACGCCAATTCGGTCAATTCCTTAACTAAATACTGAGGTTCTGCTGCCCCAGAACCTACGAATATTCTATCACCTCTCCCGATCTCATTTAACGCATCTCTAGCTTCTACATAATCTACATCATATGGCATGTATTTCACACTCTATCATCAAAAATACTTCTGAAAGTTTACTTAACTCTTTCTATATCACTCGAAATCAATTTTTATCCTAGGCGTGATATCTTCTTTGATCCTTTCTATCTTAAAATCATCTTCGATAGTAGTTATCTTGTCCATTCGTTCGATCCTTCTAGCGGCCTCATAGGTATCCAGCGGAACGGATATGAGAGGAATTCCTGCTCTATCCGCTCTAGATATGATATTGCTTGGTGGTATGATATCATTGGTCAAAATTACTCCAGATGTTTCTTCATCTAAAGAAGCTAAAACAACATCTGACCTGTCACCACCTGTTATGACCAGTTTCCTTCTCTTTTGATAGTGAGGATTCCTAACTATCTCCTCAGCACTCATGGCACCAACGAAAACATTCTCTACGAGATTGTTCAAACCACTTTCACCGGCAACAACTTTACCGAACAACATGTCATTGATGAAACTCACTCTTGTCAAAGAAAGGTCCTTTATCTCAGGTATTATCCCTATAACTTCCATACCAAGTGACTCGATCTCATCAACCGCGAAATTTTCTATATCTTCAACCGATTCAACCTTGTTCAAAACTACACCTTTAACAGGTATATTTTGAGCCTGGAAATACTTCGAAACCGTGTGAAGGTCATCTACCATGCTTGTGCGGTTCCCCGTTGCAACGATGATTATCTCTGAATCAGTGTATCTGTATAAAGAGACAGGGTCAAGATTTATAGATGAGCCAACACTCCATTCATCGCCGGTTTCGATGATGACGCTGTCCTTGGTTTTTCTCATCTCGTCTATTCTATCTTTGATCTTACCTTGAATAGTTTTCTCGTCATAAGCATATTTTATTTTTGAGTGGTCGAAACCTATACAGAACTTCTCATAATCCTCTTCTAAGTTCAATATGTTTTTGAACAACTTTGCATCATAATCGATCAATCTTTTTTTCTTGTAAATCGGTCGGTCACCGAATGGTTTCAAATAATTGAAAGTATTTTCATTCAAAAGCGCTATAGCCAAACCTACAGTTGTTTTACCCGCATCGGGTCTAGTTGAAGCTATTATGAGATTTTTCATTTTTTAATCACCTTTTTTTAATTGATACAGCAACATCTACAGACCTTGCACCTTTACCCTGATCGAAAGCTTTGATCGGATTTAAGTCTATTTCTGATATCTCGTCCACTTCATCCATCAAAAAGGACATCCGATATATAATATCTGCCAAAGCATCTAGGTCTTTCCTTGTTTGACCTCTTGCACCCACTAGAACTGGGAATGCGTTGATCTCTCCGATCATCCTCCTTGCTTCCCTTTTGGATACGGGAGCTACTCTGAAGACGACATCTTCTAAGATCTCTACGTAAACTCCTCCTAATCCAAACATGACCATAGGTCCGAAGGAGTTATCTCGAGTACCACCGATGATGGTCTCTTCTCCACCTTCAAGCATATCTGCAACGGAGATACCCCGAATATGTGCATCAGGATATTTGTTTTTACAGTTGGAGTATATCGCCTGGTAAGCATCTACTACTTCTTTTTCATTTTCTAAATTTAACGCTAACCCACCCGCATCAGATTTATGGATAATATCCTCGGAAACAACTTTTAGTACTACTGGATAACCTATTTCTTCAGCAGCTTCTACCGCCCCTTCAAGTGTATTTACAACTTTACCTTTAGCCATCGGTATACCCGCTAGATCTAATATCGTCCTAGCTTCGTCCTCAAGAAGATTGATACGACCTTCTTCGACTACTCCATTGATAACTTCCTTTATACCATCTACATCTATATCAGGTTCTTCGATTTCTTCCATCTCTTCCATCCTCTCAAGGTATCTTTTGCGTTTGTATAATGCACCTAACGACGACATGACTTCATCGGTTTCCGTGTAAGCTGATATCTTATTTTTTCTCAGCCATTGTACACAATCATAGGCTTCTTCCCCTCCTGTGAAAGTATAAACCGCTGTTTTTTCGTCACCATATTCGTCATGGATTTCTTTTATAGCTTTTGCGACTTCGTCATCGTCAGTGGTACCTGTTTCACAGTACAAACCGACCACCGCCCCGATCTCGTCACTTTCAAAGGCTCTTCTCAAAGCATTTTCATATTCTTCCTTCCCGGCTTGACCAGTTATATCGATCGGGTTTTTAGTTGATCCAAAGGGAGGTATAGACTCTTGGAAAGTCTCTTTGAGGAAAGTCTGGTCATCTAATAACTCCACACCATACTTCTCGGCTGCATCAGCACTGAGAACACCTATGCCTCCTCCGTTGGTCACGACTACGACTTTGTCATTTTTAGGTAAGGGTGTGTTAGAAAAGGCCCTTGACCAGCTGAAAGCATCGTTTATAGTATCCGCCCGTAAAATACCCGCTTGCTTGAAAGCTGAACTGAAAACTCTGTCTGAACCAGCCAACGAACCGGTATGAGAAGCGACTGCAGTAGCCCCTTTCTCAGAACGGCCTGCTTTGATAACAATAACAGTTTTCTCTGGAGGGATATCTTCTTCTACTTTTTCGATAAATTCACGGCCGTTTTGCAGTCCCTCCATGTAGATCATGATCACTTTACTTTCATCATCGTCCGAAAAATAATCGATAAGGTCCATATCATCGATATCTGATTTATTACCAACACTCACGATAGCTGAAAGACCCAGGTACTGCATGGCTGTTTTACCTATCATGGCAATACCTAGTGCACCACTCTGGGATATCAACGCGATCTCTCCACTAGCAACCTTTGATGGACCAAAAGTTGCGTTTAGATCAACTTTTGAAGAATAAATACCAAACACATTTGGACCGAGGATCCTCATGCCGTGTTTCCCCGCCTCTTCAACTATGAGATTTTCTTCCTCAGTATTTCCGATCTCTGAAAATCCTGAGGTGATGACTATTGTATGTTGTATTCCTTTTTCTCCTAATTTTTGGATAGCTTCTTTAACGTATTTAGCGGGTATTACAATTATTCCGAGGTCTATGCCTTCAGGTAGTTCTTCTATAGATTCGTAAATTTCTTTTCCATATAACTCTCCACCCTTAGGATTTACAGGATAAACTTTACCACGATATCCCGAGTTAACGATGTTCGAAAGTAAAATGTTCCCGACTTTCCCTTTTTTACTGGATGCACCAACGATCGCGATGGATTCGGGCTCAAAAAGCGGGTCAAGACCTTTCTTTTTTTCGAGCATCGATTTCGGGAGTAAAACAAGCCCTTAATATGACTTTCGGATTTTTATTATTAACTTTTAAAAGAAATAAAAACACTCGATAATCTTTATAAGTGACACTACATATCCCAACGGCGATAGATATGCCCTTAGGAGTAAAATTTTTGTTGGTGCTGCTTCCCCTATTGATCGTATTCGTAGGTATAATAGGATTTAAACGAAGGACACATGAGATGGCGATATTTGGATTGATCATCTGTTTTATCATAGCAGTTTTGTTTTTCGAAACCAGTCTTTATATAGCTACAGCTGCCACCATCTACGGTTTTTTCCAATCATTTGGAATCAGTATCGCAATTGTATTTACAATGCTTTTGATCTTTCTGATGAAGGAAGTGGGGGCTTTAGAAACAATTTCATTAGCTATCAAGAGGGTAGCCCATACCCGTGAAGAACAGGCACTATTCATCGGGATAGGTTTCGGAACCTTTGTGACATCTTTAGGAGTTGTCACACCTGCTTTATTTCCACCATTATTGATGGCCATGGGTTTCGGTCCTTCTTCAGCAGTTGCTATTTCAGTTTTAGGTTACAATGCTAGTACGAGTTTCGCCCTTCTTTCTATTCCAATAACTCTTCCCGCAGACCTATTTGCAGACCAGCTTGGAATGACAGCTTTAGAATTCGGCTATGACTTCGCATATAGGATAGCCCTATTTCTGCCAGTGATAGCTACGGTTATTTCATGTGCCATGCTCTGGATAATCGGGGGTTTTAAATCTTTGAAAAAGGGAATAGTACCAGCAGTACTTTCTGGTCTGGTCATAGGTGTTTCATCAATAATCCTTGTAGTCATAAGAGCGCCTATAATGATTTTAGGTGTTATAGCCGGTATACTTTCCATGATAGTTCTTTATGCTTATTTTTCGTTGGATAGAAAGAGAAAGGGTATAAAATTAGAACATGAACCCATGGATAAGAAAAAACTACTCAGAGCACTATCTCCATGGCTTCTGCTTATCATACTCGCATCTATAGCTAGTGTCCCCTCGATAAACATATTTTTGAGATCGATAGATCCGGGCTTCACAAGCTGGATAATCGCATATGAAACCATAGAATTTAACGTATTTGCGCAGGTCTATTTTTGGATCGGTGTTGCAGCTTTTGCCTCATTTTACCTTCTTAAACCTACCAAGGAACAAACAAAAACTATTTTGAGAACCTGGTCTCACAGGATATGGGGTCCTTTCATCGCTTACAGTTTGTTCTTTTCAATCGCATACATAATGGCCTTTAGCGGTCACGAACTGGGAGGAGAGTCTTTACAGTTAATAGCTCAACAATACAACATGAACTATATCGTAGGAATCGTACTAGGTGATATATTTGGACCCGGCTACATATTTGTAGCAGCAAGTTTAGGTATATTCGGTGCTATTGTAGGCGGTAGTGAAACTGCTAGTAATGTATTATTCTTCGGTATACAAAGACAGGTGACAGAACAGATCGGACTAACCGATAAACAATTTATGACGGTCTATGCGAGTCACGGTGTTGCAGGAGGTGTAGCATCTGCGATAACCCCATCAAAGATAACGAATGCAGTAGCCACCATAGGAAAAGGAGGAAAGTTGGAGAGTGAAATCCTCCGTAAACACCTGTTGATAGTTTTCATACTAACTTTGATACTTAGTATGATGACCGCGCTGTTCGTGAGCATTGGATTCTAACATGGATGAGTCTCTGTAAAAAATAATAAGATTGATATATCCTGGAATAGTTGTAGAATCGGGGTAATTATGAATATATTGATCTCGTTTTATTCACGGACAGGAACGACTAGGAAAGCAGCAGAAGATATTGAAGAGTCATTAGTTAAAAGGGATGTAGAAGTCAAAACGGAGGAAGTAATAGATAAGAAAGATCGGGATGGTAAAACGGGATACATAGTGGCAGGTAAAGATGCCATGATGAAAAAAGAAACTGAGATCGAGGAAGTATCTTACAATCCTGAAAATTTTGATATGTTGGTCGTTGGTACACCCGTATGGGCGGGGAAAGTGACGCCGGCGATCCGTACATACCTGGAAAAGTATAAAGACGAAATCGATCATGCTGCATTTTTTTGTACACATGGTGGAGGAGGAGAATCTAACACTTTCAATGATATGAAAGAAATAATCGGGGAACCTAAAGAAGTTTTGACTTTAAGAGATAAAGAGGTCAAAGAGGGGGAACATTTAGACAATTTATCTAATTTTATCGAGAGCATTTTGTAAAGTTGCTTTTCGAAAAACTTATAATCATTCTCTGTACTCAGTGGTTTAAGATAAAATTCAAGGTGGAAATATATGTTCAATAAAAAAGCTCAATTGATGAAGAGGGACGAGATCAGAAAGGTACAGGAAGAGAAGATGCTGAAGATGGTGAAGTATGCCTATGAGAACGTTCCCATGTATAAGAGGAGATTCAAAAACGAGGGCATAACACCAAAGGACATCAAAAGTTTGGGGGATGTACATAAAGTCCCATTCACTGTAAAAGATGATCTAAGAGACCACTATCCTTATGGGATTTTGGCAGTTAATAAAGATGATGTAGTCCGATTCCATGCTTCTAGCGGAACTACAGGAAAACCAACCGTTGTTTCATACACTCGTAACGACATGGACACTTGGAACAATCTGATGGCAAGATGTTATTCAACTGCTGGGGTTGAACCATCTGATATAGTTCAAAACGCATACGGATATGGATTGTTTACCGGTGGTTTAGGTTTCCATCAGGGTGCTGAAGAACTAGGATGCTCGGTTCTACCCACTTCAACAGGAAACACAAAAAAACAGATCCAGATGATGAATGACTTCCAGACTACGGTTTTAGCTTGTACCCCATCGTATGCCATCTATCTCGCAGAGGCTGCTCAAAAACATGGGTTTGACCCGCGCGAGGACTTTAATCTTAGAGTCGGGATGTTCGGTGCTGAACCATGGAGCGAAGAGGCTAGGACAAGTATAGAAAATTCATTCGGATTGAATGCACAAGACGTCTATGGAATGTCTGAGCTTTATGGACCTGGTGTGGCCGTTGAATGTCCACATCAAAATGGACTTCACATATGGGGAGACGAATTCTATGTAGAAACTATCGATCCAAATACAGGAGAGGTACTCCCAGAAGGAGAAAAGGGAGAGATGGTTTTCACCATGCTTTCCAGAGAGGCAATGCCATTATTGAGGTATAGAACAAAAGATATCGCGACGATAGAATATGAAGAGTGTGAATGCGGTAGATATCATCCAAGGATAAAGCGAATAGAGGGTAGAAGCGACGATATGCTGATCGTTGGTGGTGTGAACGTATTCCCAAGTCAGATCGAAGAAGCTTTATTAGAGACTGAAGGGATCGGAGAGCACTATCAGATAATCGTTGACAGAGATGTTTTAGACAAACTTTTCGTTAGAGTCGAAGTTGACAGAGAATATTATAGTTCAGGCGAGTATGACGAAGAAGAATTACTGGAGAGGACTTCTGAAAACATTACCGCTATACTAAATATAAAAGCTAGAGTAAAACTCTTACCTCCAGGAACACTACCAAGAACAGTAGGCAAGGCAAAAAGAGTCCTGGACCTTAGAGAAGAGGAAGGCAGTATAGAAGAACTATAGACCTACAAAACCCTTTATTTTTATATTTTTACAAACAACTTTAGATATAACAAAATTCATCGCATATTAAAAAACTAAATCTAACAAGGAGAAAATAATGAATGAGGGTCATCTGCTAAGAAGGATTATTCATTCTATGACATGGATAGTTTTAGTTTATTACCTATTACCTGAACAGATCTTTGGGTACTATAAAAGGTCATTACTGATAATTTTAGTTGTTTCGATTTTAGCATTCGAAGGATTACGGTTGTATAATGAATGGCACATCTTCGGGATGAGGGATTACGAAAAGAAGCAGATAGCCGCTTACGCGTGGGCCACCATGGCGGCGGGTATTGCCCTAGTATTGTTTCCCATGCATCTGAATATGGTTTGTTTTATCGGAATGGGTATGGTGGATCCTCTTATCGGCGAATTGAAGTACCATGCCCCTGAGTTCTATCCTTATGTACCTCTTCTTACTTGGGGAATTATTGGAATTATAATATTATATCTTGTCACCCCATACTCATTTGCTTTGATTTTGCTAATGTCTATAATTGGTTCTATTACCGCGATCTCTGCAGAATATCCTTCGATCATTATCGATGATGATTTTCTTATGGTGATAGTACCCTTGATTGTACTATACTTAATAGATATCATAATAATATCATAATAATATTGAGGGTTTATTTTTTCAAAAGGATTATTATAGAAGATGACTTTATGTCATTTTAGATATCATGAAAGATCAGATATTAGAATGGTTAGACGAGGATGACAGAGAATATAAGGTCAGTGACCATCCTAAATTAGAATGGATGATACAATTAAAGCACGGGAATAGAACTGTATTACTAGGAAAACCCCTGAGATACATAGACAGAATCGAAGTCGTTTATAAATTAAATGTGAGTGATGATCACAAAAAGGTCATCCAAAAATTGGATAATAAACAAAGAAATAATTTTGAAAAGGCTATGGTTATGCTTTTAGCAGTGGATTCAGCCATATATAATGTCCATCGTGATAAAAACAAGTTGCCTGATTCAATTATCATTAAAAAGCACATATATGTGGGGGATATCAACAAGACCATACTTTTCGATGCTATTCAAAAAGTGGTCAACATGGGGATGAGAACGACAATTCACTTCCAATCATTAGGGGGAGCAGTTCCTCAAGAGGATGAGATGTCATCATCCAAAACAGGACCATCGTTGTACAGGTAAAAACTTATATATATGAAAAGAACATGAAGGCCAACTACTATGCCCCGCAAACCAGGAAGGATGTATCGCGAAGTAAAAGGTCAAAGCTACACCAGAAAGAAGTACATAGGTGGA
>JAFDTG010000099.1 GCA_019594235.1 Candidatus Saliniplasma halalkaliphilum
ACTACTTCAGGTGTGGTTTTTGGAGAGATACCGCCGTCCACTGATAAGTCGATATCTTTGTCAATTTCTGTAATGATATCTTGGGCTTCTCTGATCTTTGGGACTACTTCGTGCATGAAACTTTGTCCCCCAAAACCCGGTTCTACTGTCATGATAAGTATGAGGTCTAAAGTGGGGATTATTTTTTCGATGCTGTTTAATGGTGTTCCCGGTTTAAGACTAACACCTGCTTTACAACCATTTTCTTTTATCATAGTGATCACTTCAACGAGGTCATCACATGCCTCTGCGTGAACTGTTATCGCATCAGAACCACTTTCTGCGAAATCAGATATGTACTTCTTGGGTTCTGATATCATTAGGTGTGTGTCAAAAAAATGATCACTCACTTCCCTGATAGCATTGATAACACATGGTCCATAACTGATATTTGGTACAAAATGGCCGTCCATGACATCAAGGTGCAGCCATTCAGCTTCTTTAACTTCTTCGATGTCATCTTTTAAGCAGGAAAAATCTGCAGATAGCAACGAAGGGGATATCTTTATTTCTATCATTAATTCCTCACCCAAATCGCTTTTTAAATAAAAATGCGAAGTTTTTCCATCCGTCCTTCAAAGACCTTATCTTTGCTTCTCCTTTTCTTTTTCGATAATCTATCGGGACTTCTTTGAAATTCACACCTTTCTTAATAGCTTCGATTTTAATTTCTTCGGATAAAGGCATCCCATCACTAGTCAAATTTATATGTCTAAGTGCGGTCTTTTTAAAGACCCACATGCCGGATTGAGAATCTTTAAGTTTGATGTTGAACAGTAAATTCGCTGTAGTTTTAAGTGCCCAGTTACCGAACCTATGGACCCACCCCATAACGTCTGATGAAACATTTGATAACCTGTCTGTGCTGATGAATTCGTAACCCTCTTCTTCTATCATGATGACCATCTGAGGGATCGTTTCTGCCGGATATGTACAATCAGCATCTAATGTAGCTATGATATCGCCATTTGCTTCTTCAAAACCCGTTTTGTATGCTCTCCCGTACCCCCTTCTTGGTTCGTCTACGACCCTCGCTCCTTTTGAAAGAGCTATCTCTCGAGTTCTATCAGTCGAATTAGTATCGACTATCAATATTTCATAGTCTCTACCAGATAGTGCTTCGTTGACATCATCTAGGACTTGACCGATGGATTCTTCCTCATTCATCGTGGGTATAACTACAGATATCTTCATACATGGCGAAAAAAAGAGCGGTCCTTTATAATACTTGCTAAACTATAATGGTTTGTCAGATTCATCAGGTTTATTTCCAAATAATTTACATCCAAAGTATCCGATAAAGGCGGGTATCAGTCTTGTAAAATACCAAAAGTTCATCTTGTGATCGAGCATATCACCTGGTGAATAATCTTTCCATAGACTTCCGTGTTTCATGGTCAATTGTTTCCTACCGAAACCGTTCCAGAAAGCTTGTTTGAAGAATCCGTAAAATGAACCTCTTGTTCTGTGGTATACGATGGCATGTTCGTTGTGACCTATTTTGGCTCCGGCTTCAACCGCTCTATAGTTAAGGTCGATATCCTCCGCTGTTTGGAACCAAGTATCAAAGCCGCCAATTTCTTCATATACATCTCTATGATAAAGTAAGTTACAGCTGGGATATGTGATGTCGTATCCCTTATGGAATAACTCTACTCTTTCAAGCTCTTCGAATGCATGGTATCCGATCTGGATGGTTTTACCAGCGACTACGTCGTATTCCTCTGCGGTTTTTCTCATCTCCTCTGCCCAGAATGGATTGACTATTACGTCTCCGTCTATGAATGCAAGTAATTCACCATTCGCTTTTTTAGCACCGAAATTTCTTCCTTTTCCCCTTGTACCTCCCTGGATGTAAAGGTTGATAAAATCGTGTTCTTTTGAATATTCTCTAACGATATCTTGAGTCCTATCGTCACTGTGTGCATCTACGATTATCACTTCAAGTGGTTGTTCCTGGATGATCAGACTATCGAGTAAATCAGGCATGTCTCGTTCTTCGTTTTTGACTGTTATGATGACGCTGATCTTCATGCTTCTCGCCAACATAATTAATAGGTGTTTTATATTTTCTCCTATGTCTGAAATAAATGATTTATATATATGATGGTCATTTGGATAATTAAGTTAGGTGTAAAGATTGGTAAAAGAGAAAACAGTCTCAGTGATAATAAATGCCTATAACGAGGAAGATAACATCAGTGATTGTCTCGACTCACTTGTCAAGCAGACCTACAAAGATTTTGAACTGGTGGTTATAGATGATGGGTCCACTGATGATACATTAGGTGTAGTGAGAAGATACAGTGATAAATTCAATTTGAAGACACACCGGACAGAGCATATAGGATTAAAGAAAGCTAGAAAAGTAGGGGTCAGTCAGTCCAGCGGTGATATAATCGTGAACGTTGATGCCGATGAGATACTTGAGCCTGATTTTTTAGAGAATATTCTAGAACCATTTAAAGATGAAAATGTAGGTTCGGTAGGAGGTGTCATTAAGTCATTCGGTAAAGGATGGGTAACCGATGGATACGGAACACTCAATGAGATCTTTTACAGTCTGAGGGACGAGGGAGAAGAGGCAGAGTGGGTTCAGGGAGGATGTTCAGCTTACAGAAGGACTGCTCTTGAAGATGTAGGAGGTTTACCCGCTGAGAAAGTTAGTTTGGATAAAGACACTTCTTGGAGGATGAAGGACAGGGGTTGGAAAGTGATACTAAAGAAAGATGCCGTGGTCCACCATAAAGATCCACAAACTTTGAAGTCGGTTATGAAAAGAGAACATAAAATAGGGAAAAGAGAATATCATCTCTTGAAAAGGCACAGTTCTAGGTCAAGTTGGAAGGAGGTTTCTAGGTTTTATCCGCTTTGTGGCATAGTCTTACTTGGCCTATCTATCTTCTACTTGCCTTTATTGATATTATTGGCAGTCGGTGCACTATTGACTTATCTGACAGTTTTTTACATGGTCTTAAAAAATATCGAGAACGCTAAATTTTGCATTTCGCTAAAGTCCTGGAT
This sequence comes from Candidatus Saliniplasma halalkaliphilum, assembly GCA_019594235.1. Classification (GTDB taxonomy): domain Archaea; phylum Thermoplasmatota; class Thermoplasmata; order Halarchaeoplasmatales; family Halarchaeoplasmataceae; genus Saliniplasma; species Saliniplasma halalkaliphilum. Next base: position 3,064 of record JAFDTG010000099.1, read on the forward strand.
TGTACTCACTTTTATCAATCTAGCATGGAGTATAGGTTATTTGAGGTCTGCTTTTGGATCTTGACTAACAAGTTTTCAAAGGGCTACCAATTTTTATATAACAATTACGAAATCTAGTTATAGCAATCCATGGCAGTGAAAGATAAATTTCAGGAATACTTCGAATCTTATCCAGCCCTCTACAGGTTGTTAGCTAGGAGTTACTTCATGAAAGATCAGTTCGTTTACTGGCTTAAGAATCCCGGATCCATAGGAAAAAAGGTGGTCAAAAACGAATCTGTAGATATCATCGATCATTTCAAGGAAGATAAAAAAAATTATTTTTTCGGATATTATGATAGATCACCTTGGAGTTCCTCGGAAAGGTATCTGCTTTTTCTTTCAACTCCCGGAATAGAAAGACATCCAACTGTGAAAGATGAGGCGGAAATAGGTTATATCGATCTGAAGCACAATAGAAAACATGAAGTGGGGAAAACCCGAGCTTGGAACTGGCAGCAGGGGTGTATGTTAAAATGGTTGGATAACGAAGAAGATGAACCGATCTTTATCTATAACGATTTTCGGTCTGGTAGATTTGTTTCTGTTATCAGGCATATAAAAAAGGGTGAGATGAAAGTGGTACCATTTCCTTTTTATGATGTCGATTGGAAAAATAGAAGGGCGTTATCGTTAAATTTCGAAAAGCTGCATCATCTTAGACCAGGATATGGGTATCATGCTGGAAAGGAAAGAACGAAGTTTCGTAACGAAGAAGTGGATGGGATCTACGCATTGGACCTGACAAATCAGGGAGTAGAATTGTTGGTATCTTTAAGTGATTTGGCTGAAGGTCTTGATGAAAAGGTAAAACACCATTGGGTTAATCATATAGAATTCAACCCAAGCGGTAGTAGAGTCGTGTTCTTCCATAGGTATCTATCTAAAGGGATAAGGAGAACACGTATGATGACCATGAACCCAGATGGTTCTGATATCTACTGTTTAGTCGATGGATCATCTTCTCATTTTACTTGGAAAAACGATGACGAAATCCTAGCATATGCCGGCCATCCTAGTGATGGATCTAATCATTATTATCTCTTTAAAGATAGAAGCGATAAGGTAGAAACCGTTGGAAAAGGAGTTTTATGTGAGGATGGACACCCTTCATTTTCTCCTGATGGCGATTGGCTTCTAACTGATACATATCCAGATAAAGGGGGGCGTAAAAAGTTGATACTTTATGATATGGATAAAGATGAAAGTCATATCATTGGAAAGTTTTACACGCCCATAAAATACAGGCTGGATCCGTTGAAAAGCGATCTACATCCACGCTGGAATAGAAGAGGTGACAAGATCTGTATAGATTCTGTCCATGAAGGACGTAGAAAAATGTACATAATTGATTTGAACGATTTTTTGTCTTAGTGAACATCGGACCAGAAAAGTGACCAGTTTTTTTCTTTTCTTGTATCTATGTTGTCGAGGTAGAAATCACTATGATCTACTGGTTCTTTTGCGGGTTTAACGAGAAGACCTGGTAAACCTTCTTCGTCAAGAACACCTCTTTTTTGTAGGGAGTTTATAAGGTATGATTCTGAACCTTTAAATCCCGCTTTTCTCAGAATTGTTTTTTCTTCTTTTTTTCTAGTGAATACATAACTCATTATAGATGGAAGATGTAGTTTTTTGGTGAGTGCTTGTATAAGCTCTTGGAACAACCTGATATCTTTATAACCATATTCCATTAGAGAGTAGTAATCAAGATCAAAACCACGAACTTGGATGTTCTCTTTTTCCATTGATAAGTATGCTTCGAGATCGTTTTGATCCCAGATATACAAGTAGATCAGATCTTTTGGGTATTCTTCGAATCTCCATCGGTAAAATTGTCGATCCCTTAGATTTCTCAATTTCTTATAGTGGGTAGAGATTTTCATCAATTCCACGATATCATCTATTTTAAGTTTCTGAGAGATTTCGATGGTTTTTCCGTTCATTTTAGAAGAGATGATTTGGTTAAAATCTATTTCTTTTTTATACCTGTTCTTGAAGATCTTTTTAATAGAAAAATTATACAATTTTTCTCTTTTTCCCACTGGTGTAAAACCAGCCTTTATGTTACCTTTAGCTGATTTTTTTGTCGATGATAGACTGATCAGAAGGTCAATATGATCCCTTTCTTCGATATCTTTTATTGCAAAATCAGTCAACTTCGAAAAGATACCTTTTCTTCGATGTTCAGGGTGAACCAAAGCGTCTGCTGGAGTTCCAAT
>JAFDTG010000097.1 GCA_019594235.1 Candidatus Saliniplasma halalkaliphilum
ACGTCGTTCGTAATGAGAAGATGTTTAACAGACGCTGATCGTAGGGTTTTTCGGAGTGACTCGAGCGTGGGTATTATCCCTCTGGACAGTGGGGAGAGCTGACGGCGTTCGGATTATGATCGGCGTCAGGTCGAGAGGCATGGTAAGGTATAAATTCACCGAAAAAATACCCCAAGGCAAAATGGGAGAAGAAAAAATTAACAACGCAAATGCGGATTTAAAACAGTTTTTTACAAAAATCAAGCCAATTCAAAGGGGTGTGTGTTTTAAGGTGTTTTTAGAAGTGCAATACTTCGTTAAGTTCTTCTTTTACTCTTTCGAATTTGGGAACTTTATCTAAGAAACTTTCTAGATCTCTTTTCCATGTATTTTTCAAAGAATTTGATTATGAATCATATTCGTTGCGAGATTTGGCGAGAATTTAGTTTTATTATAATGTAGTATATAATTTTTAAATATAGGATTTTACTTCTTTAGTTTCCTTCAGAATCCTTATCTGTTCCGGCATATTCCGGCATATTCCGGTAAAATTCCTATCGCTTCTTTTAATTGAGATATATAAAAAACATTATTCAAATCCCATCATTACAACTCAAATATTTCCTTAGTTCTTTCCGGAAATAATTTCCGCTAAATTTCCGCTAAATCTACTGGAAAAATTCTATTTTTTCATCGATATCGGGAATTTGATTCCCGAAATATCACAAGAGCTCTGCTCGAGTAAGAGGCAGAAAATTGTTATTTTTCCACTAAAACATAAACAGTTGTTTTATCGCTTTTTCCTTTCCTTTCCAAAATGTCTTTTTCACATAGATCCTTCAAATCACTGCGGGCTGTTCGTTGACTGATATCAAACATCTCAGCGTATTCTGAACTTGTGATATTTTCACTTTCCCTAAGATATTTTAGTATTTCTTCTTGTCTATCGTTTATATCTATTTCTGATAGGTATTCTTCTGTTAATTTGGATTTTCTAAAAGTCACAACTATGCTTGTTCCAGTATCCCTAAACTCAGGTTCAGGTATACCATGTTCAATACAATCTTCAACCATATCTATAGTTCCTCGACCCCATTCTTCGATACGTGGGAATTTTGTGAAAAATTCCCCCTAATCACAAAATCGTACATGATTTTGTTCCTATACCCGATCAGAAAAAACATCTCAGCCAAGAGAGGGTTGAATGGTTTAGAGTCATGCTTTTCAATACCTCTTCAAATCACAAGTTGGGATAAAGTTGGGATAAAGTTGGGATATTAGGTAAAAGTATATTCTGTTCCCCTTTTGGCTCCTGTTTTCTTTATGATTCCCCTTTCAATTAGATCCTTCAAATCCTTTCTTAAAGTTTCCCTACTGACATCTGGGAACATTTCCTGGAGGTTTCCACTTTTAATTGACTTATGTTCTTTAAGGTATTCAATCGCCTCTTTCTGCCTGTCATTCAAATCTTCGAGGATTTCTTCATCAATAGGATATTTTCTAAAAGTTACCACTAAACTATCAGTGACCTCTTCAAATAATGGCTCAGGAAGACCTCTCTCAACACATTTTTCGATAATCCTATTTGTTCCTGTTCCCCATTCCTCTATATATTTGGCCAAAAAGAAGCATCTCCCGATTGATGGATTTCTCAAGATTGATCTATGTTTCTTCTTCAAATCCTCAACTTTTAAAGGGTCTGGTAAAGGTCCACATCCCCATACCTCCAATCTATCATCGAAGATCCTGACCTGAACTTTACTGCTCACTCTATAATCTCTATGACAAATCGCGTTAGTGATAGCCTCTCTAATAGCTTCGATAGGATATTCCCATTTCTCGATTCTTTCAGTTCCTTTGATCTCAGCTTCCAATTTTATGTGCTCTTTTACGAACTCTAAAGAGTCGTTTCTCTGTTCGATTATGTCTCCATCAAAAGTTTTCATATCTATGAATGTAGTTGGTTTCGTTCCTTTAAACCTAGCACATTTTGTCTCCGCCTGAGAAAAAAATCTTTGAGGATTCTTACCAAATAGAAGTATACATGCATTGATAGGTCTACCGTTTGAAAGGAGTTTTAGTCTTTTTAAAGCGTCTTTTAGGGAAATTTTTGGATCGATATCTAAATCCCTATTATTTTTAGTCCTTTTGAGAAACTCCTTGACCTTCTCCTCATCGATATCGTCTAACATGGCTTCCTCGCATATTTGTTCATCCCAGGAGGTTTTTTCACCTGAGTTTTTAGCAAGATTTCTGATCTCAGAGGATTTTAATTTGTGTGTGCTCTTCCCGACTCTCTTGTAAGCATTGCCTCTATAGAATACGGGTTTTTCTTGACTTTCGTTTACTTCGATGATAACCACATCTTTCCCATCGATGTTTTCCGTGTTTATCGATGGGTATATCTTTGGATCTGTGTGCTGTTTTATCCTGTTGGCCAACTGTTCTAGAGTGTTCTCACCCAATTCGACTCCCTTGATCTCTCCTGAATCCGTTACTCCTATGATGAGAGTGCCGCCGTTGGCATTGGAAAAGCTGGATATCGTTTTACCTATAGGTTCAGATAGACTCAAAGACTCCTTGAACTCTACCTCGGCAGATTCTCCTTCGTGGATCAATTCTTTCAATCTTTCCTGTTCCATGTTCTCTATACCAACATCACCTTTTCCTTTTAATCAATTTCGCCTGATAAGTTTCATTATTCAAATTCGTAGTATGCATGGCGGTTAAATACTGCTAGATGAATCTTGTCCTCTGGGATGGAAGTGCGTTTCTGGATGGCTTTCTTGTAGAGGTAAAGTTGAGATGTATGACGTTCCGGGCTGTTGAGGTTTGGTTTATAGTCTAAGATGTAGAGGTTGTCGTACCTGATCTGTACGAGGTCTATGTGGCCGGTTATTGGTTCGTCTACGTCTAAGGAAGTCTCTTGTGGGTTTATGAACACAGGTAATTCAGTGCAGATGGTTGTGGAGTCGTTTATGAGAAAAAAATCCTCTACGGTATTATGAGGTGATTTATCTGAGTTCTTGGGTTGGGAATTGAAAGCTAGTTGGGTGAGTTCTGTGGTTAAGTTATTCTTCTCTTTAGTTTCTACATCATGATCTATATCTAGTGAAGAGCAGCGTGGACCTTCTAAGAAGATTTTTCTTGGTAATGATCTTTCTATCCAATTTATGTATCGGCGTAGTTCTGAGCGTTGTTTGGAATGTATGTTCAGCTTTAGGTGGTGATAGGTGAAGGGGTAGACCTGCTTATGCTGGAAATTGTGTGTTGTGGTCAAGTTGTCAGGATCTACATTGTAGTTCTTTCTGAGTTTGAGGAATGTCAGAGTGTCTTCATAACGGTCGATCCAGGAATAAATGGTTCTTATAGGTGGAGAGTATTGATATCTTTTTCCAGTTTGCTTCTTAGCTTCTTTGACTGAATGGCCTTTGTTGTATTGTTGAAGCGTGTAGAGAATGACGTTGATAGGATATTGAGTGTACGGTTCTTTCTTTTCGGAGAAATATTTCTCGCAAGATTTGCAGTAATAGCGCTGTATTTTACCTGCTTGAGTATCTCTTTTTCCTGCCTTGACTGTGTTGTTTTCGTTGCAAGCAGGGCACTTGATCGTTTTAGAACGGTTATGAGGTGAAGTATGTTCCTCTTCAGTTTTGCTAGTCATTAGGGAAACCCGATAGGGGCGATGTTTGATCAAATAATAATTTTTTTGGTCTGATGGATTGGGGAGTTTAGACGAGGTCTAAAAATCTTGACAGCATATAGAATGGGCAAGTGGGGCGTATGAGAGAGAAAAGTAGGTGAAAATTAGAATAGCAACGATTCTATACAAACCAATCTATAATTCGACCTGCCACCTTTTTGGAGGAACGAGTTCCTCCGCTCGTAGGAATTTAACAAAAATTCCTACTAACTCGGAATGTTAAATTCCGAGACTCGACAGATCATAGATGCTGTCGATTGCATGCGAAGGACGGCAGACATCTGCTATCGTTCGCATGTGATCCATCTGCTGTCCTTCGCAAAAAATACCGCTAAAACTGCTACTTATCACACAAAAAATCAAAAGACTCTGACATAACTCTCTAAGGAGGTGATACCATGGTTTTGACTTACTGGGTTAGGGATGATCTGCTACCCTTTGCATGCGAAATTCGGCAGCTACCTGCTACCTTTTGCGAATTTGAGATGGGAGATGGAGATGACAAGATATTCGGCGGGAGACGGAACGTCACCCACTCAATCTTTTAGGAAAGTTTACTTTCCTAAGATGTCAGGAATTTGATTCCTGAAACATATGAAAGACGGTTGACAGAAAATGAGAATGTGATCACTGGATGTGATGAGAACTGCCGTATTTGATAATTGTTGGGAGATTAGAGGGATAGGCTGAGGTCTTTTTCTGATCGGATTTTAAGCTTTTTTCTAGTGAGTTTTGAGTAGGGTTTAAAGATTTTTTAATATTTTTTTAACCCCATTTTTTAATTCGGGGATATCATTCTGGATCGTTTCCCACACCGCATCTATATCTACACCGAAATACCCATGTATCAATTTATCTCTCATACCGGCAATATCCTTCCAAGGTATATCCGGATGTTCATTTCTAGTTTCTTTAGAGAGGTGCTTAGCAGCTTCACCTATTATCTCGATATGTCGGATCACTGCCGCTTGCACAAGTTCATTATCCTTGAAATCTTTTCCATTTATTCCCTTTGTAAAATCTTCGATCTTCGCGATCGAATCCAAAATGTGATTCAGATAGACCTTATCGTCTTTGCTCATCCGTATACCTCTTTCATCTCTTTGTGAACGTTATCTTTGATATAAGGACTCAATGAATCTTCAGTTACCAGATCGACTCCTATGCCGATCCTTTCTGAGAGTTTCCTTTCTATCCTTGCCAGTTCAAGAAGGCTTTTTGTTTCTGAAAAGCTCACAAGGACATCTATATCGCTACCTGGTTCCTCTTCATCATGGACATAGGATCCAAAGATAGCGACTTTTGTTGCCCCCTCATTCTTGAGGTATTTAGTGATCTCTCCATAAATTTTCTCCTTATCCATCTTCGATACTCCTTACCCATAATATTTAGTTATATAACTTAAAGATTTCTATTTTAGGGAAAAGTTGCAGATAATGATATAGAAATCCCTCCTTCCTGAAAAATCTCGTTTTGTCTATGTTGTTGAATTTTTATGTAGCGACTTTAGATAAGTTTTACGGATAATTTAACATAAATGGGTATATGTGGTGTTTTTTGTTAAAATAAGAGTAACGGTTATAAGATTTCGTAGTAGCTGTGATCGTTTTAGGACCATAAAGGCAGAGCTGTTGGATGGAGAAAGGGTCTATAATCCAATAAAAGTAAGTGGGAATTAGAATGGTTATGGTTATATACAAATATAGAAACTGTACGAACTGCTAAAGTTCATATATGAAGGACGGCTGGGATTAGCATCCCATAGTCCTTCAAATAGTTCATATATGAAGGACGGCTGGGATTAGCATCCCATAGTCCTTCAAATAATAGAAAAATAATTATGAAGGATGGCAGGTA
>JAFDTG010000068.1 GCA_019594235.1 Candidatus Saliniplasma halalkaliphilum
ACTATGGGAGTGATTATAAAATGACAGATTGTCACGATATGGAAAAAGGACAAGTGTATATGTGCGAAGACTGTGGGTTGGAGTTGACAGTGACCAAAGAATGCGAAGAATGTGAAGATACCATCGAAGAATGCGGCTGCGCTCCGTGTAAGTTCATCTGCTGTGGTGAACCACTGACTCTGAAAGAGTGAGTAACTGCAGTCAAGTTACGATCATACACAAAAAATCTTTCTTTTATTTTTTATTTAGAGTTTTAGGTCTGAAAGTTTACGTATCAAATATCGAGAACTGAATCCAAGTTCTCTATTGACTTTTCGAAGAAATCTTCATCCGTTAAAATCATCTCTATAGCGTCTTCTGGACAGACTTCAGCGCACCTTCCACATCCCCTGCAGTCCTCACTGATCACTGCATTACCGTTCTTTATCTTGACTGCGTTGATGAAACAGATATCCACACATTTTCCGCATCCGATACATTTGTCATTAACTTTTATTTCTAAACCGGGTAACCTCTTGATCTTAGTGCTGACAGAAGGTGAAAGATCGGGTATCATCTTCCACAGGCAGCAGCATGGACAGCAGTTGCAGACCGTCATCAACTTCTCACCCGGTCTCACATCCAACCAAACGGAATCCAACTCGTTCCTACCTATCAGGTGTACTAGACCTGCTTCTCTGCACTTCTCAACGTGCTCCAAAGCTTCCTTTTTGGTGACTTCCCTTCCCATACTGGAATCTATATCTCTAGCAGCCTCACCTAGAAACAAACATCCCAACTCTATGGGATAATCTTCGCACTCGTTAGATTCTCTACAGATGCAGAAGTCCATGACCCAGTGATAATCAGCCTCTTCGATGTAATGTTCGACCAACTTCGATGGGAGGACTATGTTGTCATGCAGTTCAACGCTCGTGTTCAACTCGATGTGTCTCTCTTTAGGTAAATAGATCAGGTCATCCTCTTTGAAAAACACCTTATCCATGACAGGACCTATGACCGGGTAATTTGTCAATTTAGCTAGTATAAAACGGGATGGGAACATCTTTTTGAGTAATCTCAGAGATAAACTTGATCTTTTCATTTATGGACCTCTTCCAGTAGTTTCTTCCCCCGTTCAACAGCATTTTTCTCGACTTTATCTATCCCCTCAGACCTGTTCAAGAATTTTTGAGCATCATCTACGATATCTTGAAGATGCCTTTCCTTACTCTCTTCATCGATTGGTTTCTCCCCCTGGAGTTTCTGACCGCCTTCGTTGAACCCTTCAGCGAAGTACCAGTCCTTGAACCAGGTATACCCATTTTGAAAAAGTAGGTGACCTAAACGTGTTAACGGTTCTGGGATCCCTCGATTCGATGCGGATAAAGTTTCCTTGTCCCACTGGTACTCTACGAAAAGCTTCTCACCGGCCGTTGAATGTTGAGAGATAAAACATATCAAGTCATTTTCGATGTTAGAACCGAAATAAGAGATCTTATCTCCGTTGAAAGTGAGTTCATCGTTGATACTGAAAAGCTCGACCCAGCCCTTGTAGTAAGGTTTGTTCCCTAAATAAACACTCATGTAGAGTAATCTTTTCTTCTGTTCACCTTTTATCAAATAGATAGGGAGATAAAACTGGTCTTTCAACCTACCTTTTTCTACATCTTCAGTGACAACTGAATAAACATCTAAATCGACACCCTCTTTCAACTCTTTGATCAAGTCTTCCAACATCGAATCGATAATAAATAGATGATTTTAGTTAAATAATTAACGTGACAAACGATACATTCAGCGGTTGATAAGGTAATACAGCCTGTTAAACTGATCATGCTCTTTGAACTCAACACGAACCTCTTTTCGTATCTTAAACCGTTGGGATAACAACTTTTCTACATCATCATCCGTTAGATTCCAGAAATATAGACCGGTTTCCTCTTTGTAGAAACCATCAGATATCTCTTCAGTACCCCATCCTTCTAAAGTTTCAGGTTCGATATGATCGTTCAGTTTTAGGAGAATCTTTCCGCCTGGTTTTATGATCCGGTTGTACTCCTTTAAAAGTCGTCTTCCATCATCCGGTAACAGATTATCCAATACGTTAGAGATTATCCCTCCGTCGAACTCATTCTCTTGGAAATCTGAAAGTGAAGAGATCCCACCGGTCCGAAAAAAACTCTTTTCGCTGAGATCGTTATCCCTTGCCAATTCCTCGGCTGTTGAGATAGCTTTAAAACTGATATCTATGCCTACTGATCGATCGACTCCAAAAGCAGAACATCTCAACAGAAGTTTACCGTTACCACATCCGAAGTCGATAATAGAACTTGAACCTTCAGCTAGCCATTTCAAGCCTTCTTCTATCTCTTCGATGGATATCGGTTGGTTCTTATCGAAATCAACCTCCTCCTGAAACACTTCATCCCAGAACTCGATAGTCTCTTTATAAGCTTCCATGTTTTACAAATCGAAGTCCCAATATTTTAACAATTCGATAAAGTTGATATACGTCTCAATTCATATTTAGATGGGTGAACGGGGAGTGCAGAAAAAGATCATCATTTTGACCATCTTCTTAGTGGTTCTACTTTCTATCAACGCTGTCCAGGGACATGTACCTATAATTACAGAGGGTAACGATAGTCTGGAGGATGCGGTACACGTACATGACCCGACCAAATCCTGGGCCATATACTCTGAACTGCCCCATGGTACTGTACAGTACTACGAGATGGACCTCCAAGAAGGAGACAGACTGAAAGCAGTGCTATACATACCTGTTGAATCCGATTTTATTCCTAATCTGGTGATCATGGGACCGGGGTTGGGAAGTGACGGCGAGTTACCTGAACTTGTAGAAGTGCCTGATGATTATGGTTACGTCACTGAACCAGGTGTTCTATATGAAGCAGAATACGAACCGTTCACCCCTGCAAGTTACTACTATATCGCAGAGTACGATTCGGAAGTGGATGTTGAAGGGACATATTACATCGCTGTTTTTGATGAGGGTGGTGAACATGGAAATTATGGATTGGCAGTTGGAGCTGAAGAACGGTACGGAATTTTAGAGTGGATCAATGTACCGCTGGATATAGTAAGAATAAGGATGTGGGAAGGGCAGAGTCTATGGGAAATATTTGCGCCTATGCTGTTAACTACAGCTGTTGGTCTTTCTATATTCAGTTTTACCAAAGACGATAAATGGTCGCCTAAAAAAATCAACGGTTGGATTTTGTCCTTTGGGGGATTGCTCTATGTCGGAAGTGGTACTGTGATATTATACCAGATGGTAAAAGCATCTTTGATAGCTGATCCAGGTGCTGCCGTTATCCTGACATTGATATTCGCATTGATCCCGATATTGGTTGGAGGGTTATTGACATTTAAAGGTGTAAAACTCGATAAAGTCTTGGATAGAAAGGAAAAAGTCAAGTTGTCGATATATGGTTTTATCGGGTTCTTTGCATGGGCTGGACTGATAATAGGACCGATAATCGTGATAATATCAGCGATTTTACCAGAAAAAACTGGATTCGATTGATCTCGTAATATCTATGATAAAAAATCTATATCGGAACTTTTTTATCACTGTAAACCCATGACCCCATAAAGAGTAAAATCTTTGATGGTGAGAAAATGGATTTAACAGATTTAGAAGATTTAATTCCAGAGGAAATTACAGGGGCGTGTGGATTGTTAGCACCGTTTATAGCGTACATGTTTATAGCGATATCAATAATCATTAACAGATCATGGTTCAACTGGGCTGATTATGCGCTCAGTCATCTAGGTGAAGTAGGTACATCCTACAACTACATTTTCAACGCTGGTTTGATAATAGCTGGTATTTTAGGTATAATATTCGTTTTCGGTCTTCTTGAGTACGTTGAAGACATTACCGGTTATTATGGTGTGGTTTTCATTGGTGCTGGCATGGTTTTCCTGATTTTGGTAGGTTTATTTCCCATGGGTAGAGGACCACACTTTTGGGTTTCTGTACTGTTCTTCATAACTTCGTTGAGCGGGATCACCGCCTTCGGTGTAGACCAGATTTGGGATCTAGTTGAACCCGTTTGGGGCACTTTTATTTTGTCTTCCGTGGTTTTGTCGATCGCTACTGTGGGTCTGGTTACAACTATACCATATGAGATCGGTGCAGCTATACCCGAATTCATCGGAACGATACCTATAATGCAGTTCACACTCGTGTTCGGTGCAAGGATGTATCTAGAGTGATCATATCGATGGAAATGTATTGTCTGCAAAAAATTTCGTCAAAGTTTAAGTAGTGATTTTTATAATCATTTTATGGGAGTCCACTGGAATGCTATGCATTCCACGGACCTTTGGAATTATCAACGATAATTCCGAAACGTCTACATGAATTTTCTAGAAAATTCTTTCGATTTCTGGATTGTAATTCCAGATAATATCTAACGAAGACATCCGAAAGATCATAGCTTGGGTTGTGTTACATGGAATTTATAAAATTCCATGAATCGATGGAAACCTTTAAGCTTTCCAGTAGATACCATGGTTTGTCTACAGCCTATGCTGCTGATAAATTCGACGTTACTCAACGTCGGATCCAACAGCTTGTCAAGGAATACAAAGATACTAGGAAAACACCCACGTTAAAGAAACGTGGGAGAAAATCCTACCGTGAATATTCAGACGAAATCGTAGATCTTATCAAACGAAGTTGGAAGAAATATCGCATGGGTGCTGTCGCAATCGCTGAACGATTGCGAGAGGTACATGATGTCAAGATAGACAACAATTTCGTTCATATGATCATGTTGGAGAATAACATGGCTAGGGAAAATGACAATAAAAAAGTTAGAAAGAAACCATGGATAAGATTACTCGGAACTCGTTCCGAGAATCGAAGGAATTTCAAAACGAAATTCCTGTAGATGGTACAGCTTTTTACGCTAATAAACGGGACAAGGATGGTAAAGCTGAGCATTCATTTGAGAAGTATTGTAAGGAAAAAGGTATCAAACAATTACTCTGCATCACGAAGACTCTGTCTGAGTGAAAGAAGTAATCTCCGATTACTGCGCAAGTATAATCACCCGCAGAGCAATGGTAATCTACTGGAATTTGCTACCAAATTCCATCGACATGTGGAATTCTACAAAAATTCCTCAGTGGATCGAAAAATGGTTTGATACCTATGAAAAGCATAGGTATCGATATGATTCTATCGATGAATTTATTGACTGGTATAATGAAATCAAACCTCATTTCAGCTTGGATCTTAGAACACCTGAAAAGGTGTTCTGGAAAAGATCTCGCTCTTATATTTTAGGCAACCTTTTTGAAATGACCAAAAAGGGTGATAAAATATGAAACGAAATAATTCGCAGATAACACAACATATCGATGGAAACAAAAAGAATAAATTACATCTCGGTCATCTATTATTAAAGAGGTATCTATAGGTGAAAATATGCTTTTTGAAAAGATAGTGTCTGAAGGGTTAGCTCACAATTCTTACATAATAGGTGATAAGAACGAAGCTGTTGTTATCGATCCAAGAAGGGATGTACAGAAGTATCTAGACTTGGCATCACATAAAGGGATGAACATCAAGGCTGTGCTGGAAACTCATCGTAATGAAGACTACATTATAGGTTCGCACGATGTAGCTTCTAAAACCGGGGCCGAGATATTCCATGCTGATGGAGGTCTTGATTACGAGTATGGTACACCCGTTGAAGAGGGGGATACGTGGAAAGTGGGTAGGTTGAAGATCGAAGCCATACACACTCCGGGTCACACGCTAGGTAGTATGAGCTACGTTCTTCACGACCCAGATGAAGAACCGTGGATGGTGTTCACCGGAGATGCTTTATTCGCAGGTGATGTGGGGAGGATAGATTTCTACGGAGAAGAAAACCTTGAGAAGATGGCTTCCAAGTTGTACGATTCGATCTTCAATAAACTTTTCCCGTTGGGTGATGGAGTTATCGTCTGTCCAGCGCATGGTTCCGGTTCGGTATGTGCAGCCGAGATCGCTGAAAGAGAAGTGACCACTATAGGTATAGAAAGGAAAAGGAATCCGAAACTGCAGGTTGAAAACGAAAAAGAATTCTACAAGAAGAATGCGAAGATGTTGGAATACCCACCATACTTTAGAAAGATGGAAGAGATGAATCTTAAAGAGAATCTGTTATTATCAGAAGCTGGATCCGTTGAGTTTTTATCACCTGATGGATTCGAAGAGAAAGCAGAAGATGCGGTTGTGTTAGATACACGTCAAGAACTGGCATTCGGTGCAGCACATATCCCGGGAGCGATCTCAATATGGTTGGACGGAGTCCCGAACTTCGCTGGGTGGTTTTTACCTTACGATAAACCTATACTATTAGTGGATGAAACTGGTGATCCCTCTAAAGCTCTAGAGTTCCTCAGAAGGATGGGATTCGACAATGTTGAAGGATGTTTGTCAGGTGGTATGTTATCGTGGCATATGGCCGGTAAAGAGAGCGATTCTATAAGGACCGTTAACGTCAATGATCTCTGCAAAGAGTTAGATTCTGGTTTAGAAACGTGGATCTTAGATGTGCGCAGCAAAGAAGAACTGAAAAATAAAGGTGAAATCCAGGATGCGCATCACATCCATATCACTAATATCTTAGAAAATCTAGAGAAGATACCCGAGGATCAGGATATCCACATCTTCTGCGGTTCAGGACTTAGATCCATGTTAGCTGCTAGTCTTTTAAAGAGAGAAGGATGGACCGACGTGACGGTAGTGCTCGGTGGATTATCCGGTTGGTCATCTACGACGTGTCCGGTCGAGTTCTGAGTGGCTTTTAAAGGGATTCGATTTGTCCCACATATTTATCGGCGTCGAACTTCCTTTTTAACCCGTTGGCATTCATGTACCTGACCTTACCGAATATCTCCCTTTCCTTCCACGCTCTATCGTGTTTTCCGAAACACCAGGCAACGCCGGTATAACCGTTCGGATCCCTTCCATCGAGTTCGTATCTGTTGTTCAAAGATAAAGCTATCTGGAAGGCTTCCTTAGGGGTTGCGGTCCACTCTATGATCTTCTTACCCCAGTACATGCGCATGTACCCGTGCATCTTACCGGTTTTCGACATCTCATTCTGAGCGGCATTCCAGTACAGGTCGTGAGTTTCCGCTTCTTCGAATTCTTTTTTCGAGTACTCGTACTCCCTATGGTCATCCTCGTGTTCTTTCAACGTATCGTAAGCCCATCCGGGAAGACATTCTAATGAATCATAGTTTTCGTTATAGTTGACAAAGTTCATACTGAGCTCTCTACGAACAACTAACTCTTCAAGAAAATCTTCAGAACCAGGACTTCCGCTGGATTTCACTTTCAAAGCTATCTGTACGGGAGAGATCTGACCGAAATGCAGGTAAGGGCTTAGTCCGGACAGGCCGTCTTCCGTGGGATCTTTGGACCGTTCCGGGTAATCGTGGAGTTTGGCATCAATGAACGTGTCTAACCGTTCCAGTGCCGTGCTTGTCCCACCTATGTGTTGGTCAACAGGTTCTACATCTTCTAGATCTAATTTGTCGACGACCTCTTCGATATTTTTTATGTCATAGGTTTCAAAATCAAAGTCTAAGGAGGGATGTTTGAGTTCTGTTTCCTTTAACTCTTTTAAAAATCGATCCATTTGGACTTGGATCTTAGGTCGTATGGTTCTAGCGGCATACTCCTCCTTTTCCGATGTGGTTTCAACGGGCACAACGACATCGCTCTCGATCTGAACGAAAGGACAATCTACTCTTTCAGAAACGTACTTCCGCCAATCTTTTAAGAACCGAAGATACGCTCTATCAGTCACCAGGTACGAAGATTCTTCCGCTATCTCAACAGCACCCTCTTTAGGGATCTCTTTTTTGATAACCATCTGGATACCCCTATCTTCCAAACTCTTTTCGACCTCTTTCAATCCCTCCAACATGAACTTGTAGTGGCGTTCGTTCCCTTCTGGAAAATCATCGGTCAGACCAAAGTACACTACAACCGGTAAATCCAGTTCGTTCCCTTTATCCACGGCATACTCCAGAGCAGGATTGAAGACGGTTCTCTGCGAGGACTGCATCCAGTAAGTTACAAAATCACCATCTGATGGATCTTCATCGTTCAATATCGATATCCTTTCCTCTTCAACCAATCTATCACTCCCTGATAATTTCTATTTCAAAAGTATCGACACGATTTAAAACCTCGTAATACTCTTTAATATATAGGTTCGCACTGCGAGTGCACAATATTCGCTGTTTTTACGCATTAGCAGTGCATAGATTTCGACTTTTTTATGCACTGCGAGTGCGAATTCCGTTGTTCGATAATGACTTCAACACTACCTCCATCCTCCATAAAT
>JAFDTG010000020.1 GCA_019594235.1 Candidatus Saliniplasma halalkaliphilum
AATAATCCGTAGAAACAAAACCAAAAGATGTCCTCAACAAGATAAGAGCTAAACCCAGTTGTATACCTCTGATCACGCTGGTAGGAACGATATCCTGCAGCCTTTTCATCACTTTAAGATATCCTAAAAGTATGAAAAAAAGACCCAAAATGATCCCCGAAGCTGCGATTTCAGCCCTTGTGAACTGCCCCGCGATGACAATTGCACCGATGGCCTTCATCGGCTCTACTGGTACAGGTTTTTTGTAATATAGTCCTGTGAAAATATACCAAAAGGCAAAGAACAATAATATATGTCCCAAATTTAGTTCTGATACAATAGCCACTCCCAAAACGATAGGAAAAAGGGTACCATAATCTCCGACTGCACCTGCCACTTCCTCCGATGTGAAACGAAAATCCGGGAATCTTTTTTTCTCCGTTTCCATTCTATACCTAAATTCCTAAAGTTATATTAAAAACTGTTTAAAGTCTCTAAAAGAGATTACATTGTTAAAAAGATGTTAAGAAAATTTCTATTGTATTATTCATTTATCGACATATCTTTTACTTCTAACCACATAATACAGTTTACATTGGTTGTTTGGAAGGTTATCTTTATGCCCTAAGAGGTATCGATGAAGATGAAATAAACGATGAAGAAAAATAACAACATCACCAATTTCTTAAAATCAAATCTATAATTTGTTCGTTAAAATTCTCCTAACTTTAAAATAGAAGAAATACGTTTTCAGAACTGATGTATGGTGAACATAAAGCACCCTTCGAATTTGAGAGAGAACCGTTGATTGTCTCTACAGAGGAAACGGAAGAGGGTATTGATTATCATAGGGAATATGAAGAGAATATAATCGACAAGACCATTTTTAGTAAAGAAAAAGATATAATCATCAATCCTATCGAGCCTTTAAACACTCCAAAGGCTTTGACATCTGCACTTTTAATAGAGATGGATAAACCTTTAGTTTTAGAACCAAAGAACAAAAAAAAGGTATATCTCACATATCCATTGGAAATTGGAGTGTTCGTTAAGGGAAAAAAACACTACAAAGATATCGATATTTTCACGCTTGTAAAAAATAAGTACACCCTTTATGGGGATGTTAAGACCGGAACGATATGTAAGTACTGGAAAAGTGAATTGCATACTTCAGAACCATCTCCCGACCCTCTTCATGAAGGAGTTCTAGAACTGCAATTATACAATTTTGCTGAGGAATGGATAGAAGTGACTAAATCGGTTTTCAACGCTTATGGAATGGTCATGTTCTATGATGATGAGCTTGTTTCGATGAAAGGGCAGATGAAGATAGTTGGAGAAGAAAAATCTGCTACACGATTTTTAACTGAACCTTTAAGGGAAGGAATGAAAAAATCTTTGGAAGTTTTTGAGAAAAAAGTTCAGCATCTAAAGGGTGCTAAATTCATCATGGAAGGTGGTATATGATGTGGAATAGGATCATCTTCCAGAATATTACTGTTAGTGATGTTATACTGAGTTTCATTATCATCCTTGTGGCTGTGCTGATCGGTAAAGCATTAACACTTAGTATGAAAAAGAGGTTCAAAGATAAGATATCTAAAGACAGATTAAATACGATGTCTAGGACAGTCTATTACATTATACTCCTCGCTGGATTCATGACCGTTTTACCTATTTTAGATATCAATCTTTCCGGTTTGATGGTGGCAGGCGGGATCATGGCTATAGTTATTGGTTTCGCTAGTCAAAGTATAGTTTCGAACCTTATATCGGGGATTTTTCTAACATTTGAAAGACCTTTACGAGTTGACGACGTAGTTAGCATCGGTGGTCAAGATGGTACTCTTGGTATAGTCGAAGATATCCGTATAATCTCAACATCTCTACGAACCTTTGAAGGTGTGTATGTAAGGATTCCAAATGAAAAAGTATTCACATCAAATATCACCAACTTTCTAGAAAATGTTGCTAGAAGATTCGAATACAATGTTGGAATCAGATATCAAGATGATGCAGATAAAGCTGCTGAAATCATTAAAGAACTGATTGAAGATCATCCTCTAGCCCTAAAAAATCCACCTCCACAGATATTCGTGGAAGACCTAGGGAGTAGTGCCGTTAACCTAAAAGTAAGGGTTTGGGGTCCTTCTACTGATTGGTTCCAGATCAGAATAGAATTATTATGGAAGATAAAGAAAGAACTAGAAGAAAATGATATCAAGATACCTTTCAACCAGCAGGAAGTCTGGTTCATGAATGAGTTAGAAAAAGAAAAATAAAAAGGGTTTTGAAAGGTTTTTTAGATGTACTAAGTCATCAAACTCGGGTTCACTCGGACATAGTTGTTACTGTGTTATCCACTAGGTATGTGTTCGGTATCGATTGTTTATTACCTCTTTCATCGATGATTATCGTGTTATATCTAGTAATCTCTTTGACTTCACCAGAGTATTCTCCAACTTCAATTTTTTCACCCGGTTTTACTATCTCTTTGACCTGTAGATAACCGCCCATGTTTGACATTACGCCCTTTAATCCGTAAGCAAAGCCTGCTCCTAGACCGATCATCACTGCACCTAGAGTTATACCAAATGCTAGATAGAGTACCGGAACTTCGATACCCAATTGAGCTAACGCCATAGTGATGACAATATATATCACCAGGAATTTAACTGCGTTGGCAACCAATGCAGGGAAAGGTAATTCGTGTTTCTTAGAACTTTCCATGGTCTTGTCATAAAGCCATCCTGCGACCCAAAGACCGAGTAGGACTATTATTGCAGCAGCGAATAGATTCGGTATCCAAAGTATAACGGTAGTAACTAATTCAGCTAATATCTCGATGCCTAATACTGCAACAGCTATGTTGATGAAGATCAGCATCACTGTAATTTTCACTAGGAAATCAACGAACTTCATTATTACTCCAGGTTTTTTGATTATGTCTTCAGCCGGTTTTATGAATTTACCAGATTCCATTTCTTCGAGTAACTTGTGAACTATGTTCAATACAAAATCGGTGACAATCAAACCTATTATGATTATCGCCATAGCTACAAGTATTCTTGGGAAATAGAGTAGTATTGGATTGATTACCGTTTGTAAAGTCTCGATAGCCAAGATGTCAAGAGCTATTTGGATAAATATCACAAGTATCCAGACTTTAACCAGAGTTAACGCGATACCTAATATCGATAGACCTTTAACCATGGTTTTATCGTCCGCACGAGTTAAAGTCCTACCTATATCAGCTTCCTCAAACCAGTTGCGTATCCATTTGACTATGTAATCCGCTATCACTAGTCCTGCCAAAACCACAAAGAATGCAATCACTACTCGTGGGAAGTAGTCTAATATCGGTCTAACGAAATCTGTTAGTGCTCTTATTGCTAAGATATCTAGTGCTGCCTGGACAAAGAACAGTACTACCCATACCTTTATGATAATACCAAGTATGCTAAATAGACTGTATCCAGTTCCCTTTAATTGTTGATCGACAGATTTGACAGATTTTTTCAATCCGGACTTGTTCAAAGCCTTAACCACCATCTCAGAAACCAGTGTTCCAACGTACAGACCTATTACGATCAATAAAGCAGCTATCAGGGCTCTAGGTATAAACAGTATAATTGGAGATAGAATATCTGATATGATTTCTATATCCGCAGCACCGACGCCTAACTGTAGGAAGATCAGGAATACAAACCAAAATATGAATATACTGATAAAGTGCGACGCACTTTTAAATCCCATCTTCCTGAAATGCTTTCCCAGTTTAATTTTGTTCATTGCTTTTTCGAATCCTATCTTTTCCAGGAATTTTCTGAATACACTTGCGATCAACTTCCCGACCACATAACCGACCAGTATGAATACCAGCAGAAATATCAAACCGGGTAGGAACTCCCAGAATTGAGCTTCCATCTCGGCAAAAGGTTCACCAAAACCGCCTAGCTTAATTCCTGCATCATACAATGCATCACTAATTGGAGTTGCCATTTTTATTTCACCCTAATATGGGTATTATGACAAGATTATATATTATTTTTGCTGATTTCTTCTAAAAACACTTTGATTTATACATGATATACTATTAAAAATTAAAAATCCAATATTGGCATTTATAGTTCCCAAATATTTTATATACCTTAGATTAAATGACTACAATGGTGATATTAATGGTTAAAGATAGTAGACTTAAAGATTCTTCTTCCAGAAAGAAAGCTGAAGCTAAAGAATTAGAAAAAGAGGCGAAGTACGAGGGAAAGGCAGCTAAAATGGAGAAGAAGATAGAAAATTACAAAAAGAAGATGGAAAAGCACAAGGAAAAGATAGCTGATCTAGAAAAAAAATTAGCAGAAGCAAAATCCAAGAGACAAGAGTATATCTCTAAATCTCAGAAAAAATAAAACCCTTTTCTTTTATCACTTTCACTATTTTCACGTACCCCCCTGGTGTTTATCCTTATAAGTAACGAATCTTTTTTTCTAAATGTGAAGCATATGATAGAAGAAGACGCTCACTATAGTTGGAAAGAAGTATATCGCAAGCTTGGCTGCGATATAAATTACGATGAATGATTGATAAAATAGGGTAAACTCCGATATTACCTATAACCGAAGTAATTGAATAAAGGCTTCGAAACCGGGGATCATTTCCCGATTATTGCGGGATAGCAGGTAGGGTTGGGCTCCTACCTGCGTTTATCCTTCCGCATAACTGTTCTTAGACACCCAAACATTTATTTATAACTACCATAAACCTTAATTATGAGAAATTAAGTTACCGAAAGAATTTTGAGGTTGATAAAATGGAAACACAGGAAGAGTTAGAACAAATATGCGATATGTTGGATCGTATCGAAGAAGATACATCGATTCCAAGAAATATCAGAAATAATTCTGAAGAATGTGAAAAATTGTTATTAGAATCAGATGATGACCTTGATGTAAGAATAGCATCATCCATATTCAAACTGGAAGAGATGGCAGATGACCCGAATATTCCTCTACATGGACGGACGTTGATTTGGAACGTCATTAGTAGATTGGAATCGTTAAAAAATGAGGGAAATTCATCCTAATCCTCTTTCATATATTCCTCAAAAGTTTTCTTCCCTTCTAATAGATTCTTAAGTACTTTTTTCAGATCTTTTACCTCAACTCGAATTTGTTCTCCCGAGCGTATTTCTCTGACTGTGATTGTATTTTCTTCTAGAGTATCATAATCTACGGTCATGCAGTAAGGTGTACCAATTTCATCCTGCCTCGCATATCTCTTTCCGATAGATCCACTTTTATCCCAGAACATATCAAAGTGTTCATTCAAATCCTCAAAAATCTCTCTAGATTTTTCTGGTAAACCATCTTTTCTGACTAGTGGAAAAACAGCGCCAGTGTAAGGAGCCAATTTAGGTGGGAGGTCAAACCAGTTTCTATCATCCGTTTTATATCCTTTATCCAAAAGAGCCCAAATATTTCTGTCGACACCAAAGCTGAGTTCTACTACATGCGGTACTTTTCTGCCATCATCAGTGGGAATAGACATCTTTTGACCGGATCTCTCTTGATGTTTCTTTAGATCATAGTCACTCCTGTAATGCAAACCATCTACTTCTTTCCATCCACCTAAGGTGTCAAAATATATCTCCAAATCAAAGTGTATCTTATTGTAAAATGCTTTCTCTTCATCTGAAAGTTCCCTCAACCTGATATTTTCTTCTTTGATCTCCATAATATCCCGATAAAATTGGTATATCTTCATTAGGTGATAGAGAAAAAATTCAGGTAGATTTTCCATTTCTGTAACATCAATTTCCTTAGTTTCTTCCCAACCCGGTCTTTTAACCCTCATGTAGATCTTTTTTTCATTGTCATATTTTTCTTTGAAAAATTTCTTATGGGCAGAAGGTACAAAAAAAATCTGTAATTCTGCCTGTTCGAACTCCCTCTGACGGAAGAGACCTTGTCTTGGTGATATCTCATTTCTATAGGCCCGTCCTATGGTAGCTAGACCCATAGGCATCCTTTTACGAAGAGCTCGATACTCTCGATTGAAGTTTAGATATATGCCCTGAGCGGTTTCAGGTCTGAGGAAACCTATATTATCCCCAGTTGGGCCTATCTCAAGCTTAAACATCATATTGAAATTCTCCGGATCCATGAAATCTCCACCGCAATTGGGGCACTGTAATTTCAATTCGCCAAGCTTACTTTTAATCTCTTCTAGGTCCATCCATTCAGCACTCTCACCAGTTTCGTCTTCAATTAGATGGTCACCCCTGTACGAAGAACCACATCTCTCACATTTGATCAAAATATCAGAAAAATGGTCGACATGACCAGATGCTTCAAGGGCCTTGTAAGGTAATATGTTAGTTGTATCTAAAAGATGATAATTTTCATCTAACCCTAAAAAGAAATCTTTCCAAGCTTTCTTCCAATTCTCTTTAAGTTTTGTACCAAGGTGACCGTAATCATAGAAACCAGATCCCCCACCATAAATCTCAGCACTCTGCCAAACAAAACCCCTTCTCTTGCACATCGATTCTAAGTCTTCTTTATCTGACATCGAAAAACCTCATAATATAGCTGATAGAAGATCAAGTTCATAAACCATTGTTTCCAATCTATCGGTTTCATCTACCACTGGAAGTTGGCCATAATCGTTCCTTCTCATTATTCTTGCAGCCTCGTGGATCTCGGTACCATGGAAAACAGAGATGGGCTCTTTGACCATAGCATCTTTTACTGATATATCAGGCAGTTCGAATTTAGATTCCTCATAATACAATTTCATTATATTCTTTAATCCCTGCCATGACCATGTATTTTCATCCTGTTCTAGACCGAGTTCAGATACCATTAGTTCACCGTTGATCTCCGATAGATTAAACAGATCCCTATCTGTAATGATCCCAACGAGGGTTGTATCCTTATCGACTACAGGGAATGCATATATTCCAGTAAGTTTCATTGTTTGAAGTGCTATCTTTATCGGTGTGCCTTCATAAATAGGTACACAAGGACTACTAGCAGTTTCTCCTACAGGGATATCAATTCCAAGTTCTTCTACGTATTCCAGCATATCCGCGGTAGTGATGATACCTACACACTCACCGCCGTTCTCAGTAACCGGCAGGTAATGTACATTTTCTGCCTGGAATAATTCAGCAGCTTTTTGAAGTGGATCATCTACAGCAACTCTAGGATGATCTTTTCTGTAAATCAAAGCAAGTTGATCCTCATCCGGATGTTCAAAAATATCGTGTCTGCTTAGAAAACCTTTTAGGATACCATCTTTGACGATAGGTACTCCAGTTAATTTATTTTCTACCATTATTTTCATAACATCTCTTCGATTACCTGGTAGCTCTGCTACAACGGGGTCTTTCGTCATTAAATCTTCTACATTTTCCATATTTACTCCTCCTCCTTTATCTTGATAACCATAACGGGACACATTGCATGCCTAATCACTTTTTCAGCGGTACTACCTAATAATAATCTAGAAAAACCTGAACGGCCATGGGTGCCTATAACTATAATGTCAGACTCTTTAGAGTCTTCAATTATTATCTCTGCAGGATGACCTTCTATAACACTTCTCTCAATATCCACACCAACCTCATCAGCCCTTTCTTCTATATCATCAAGAACGTCTTCACCTTTGTTCTTCATATGACTTGTTATATTTGTAACCAAATCGTCAGGTGGTAGATCTAAAAATGTAGATGTATCGACTACGAACAAGATCTTTGCTTTTGCACCGAGAAGTCTAGCCAAAGATAGTCCTTTCTCTACAGCTATTGAATTTGCTTTTGAACCATCGGTAGGTATCAATATTTTTTTGTAGCTTTCCATGTTCATAACACCACTATATCTTTAATATCCCTCGGAGACGATCTAGTGACAACTTCATAAGCAGGTTCATAACCTTTAGTATCCAGAACCATGTATGTGTCCTCTTTCTTATTCGTTTTTCCAACATTCAAAGAGGGATATAAACTTTCCCTTGGATTCCATGTTGCCATCATTAAAATATCTTCCGCCGTAACGCCTCCTTTCAGTCTGCTGGTCCTGTAGGCGAATTCCATTTCTCTGAACATGTCTGGGCTAGCTAACATTGCATTATCAGTACCCAAAGATAAGGTGACACCGTTTTCTACCATTAAAGGTATATTTGGAATTTTTCCGAACTGCATATTACTTCTAGGACATATCACAATAGGTATGTTGCTTTCTGCACAGCGTTGAAGGTCATCTACAGCGGCTTCGATCATATGGACTAGGTGATGGATATCATAATGAAGAATGTCCTCTAAAGGTTCTCTAGCGTCTTCAGAACAATGAAGAGCAAATGGGGTTCCCTTGCCGTTAACTTCTTTCGCCATCTTAAAAAACTCATCTTTATCCCAATCCCTATAAGCACTTAGACCTATACCATCAGAAAGCGATAATAACTTTTTAAATTCATTTTCATCATATTTTCGTTGTGAAGGACGTCCGAAGATTTGGATATTCAAATTTTTATCAAGAGCTTCGATAGCTTTTTTTATACTGCTCACACCTTCTATTCCGCCTTCCCTAAATTCAATAACATCATATATCCCATTTTTTTGGGCTTCAGTAAAAAAACTACGCATACATTCAATGATAACATTTTCATCAACATCGTTTAGAGCCCTATGTTTTATACCTCCGGGTCCCACGACTTCTTCTATAGTACCTTCAGGTGCACATCTAATAAATGAGTCTCCACTGTGGGTATGAGCATTAACAAACGTGGGGATAATTATGGCATCTTCACCTTCGTCTCCGCCCTCCTCGAATTCGACGACTTTAGAGTCTTGAATACCAATTTGTGATTGAACGAAGTTTTCTTCAGTCAACAGGGGTCCGGAATAAATTTTCATATCAAATCTAAATCGGTGTATATTATTTAAGGATTTTACTCAAGTTCAAGTAAATCATACGGGGACATACCACATCCAGGGCATTCTTCCTTACTCTCTGCATAAATCGTATCACAGTTTGGACATTTTACGGATAGGTTATTCCCACACTTTCGACAAAGGAATGCCTCGCTCTCTACCTCTTCACCACATCTAATACATGTATAGCTATTACCGATATCTTTGCTTTCGTCTTCCCCATCTTCCGGCTCGGACCATTTAGTATAACCTATTAGAGATTCCCGCTGAGATATATCACCTAAATCTGTTTTCGGTCCCGTAAAGTACTCTTTCTTTTTTTCGATTTCTATCCCTTTTCGGGCTCTCGGTACGGTAATATAGGCGAATAACAAAGACACGAAGAATAAAGGTATAGCTAAAGAGATATGAACATAATTGTATCCAAGTCCATAAGGGTCACCTAGATTATTTATCATCAATAATACCCGAACGCTGAAGATCAATGCTATCGCTGAAGATAAAAAGAGTGGGACCGAAGTCAACACCAAATAATTTGCCAGAAGTTTCTTCTTGATTTTCCTAGCTAGAACACCTACTCTCCCTATCAAAGCAAATAAAATACCAAAACCAAAACCGGTACTAGCATAGTTAATATTACTATTGATACTAGAAATATTTTCATTCTCAGAATTTGAAATTTCTAGTTTTGAAATCCAGTTTCTACTTTCTTCACCAACTACATCTTCGGTGATCCATGGAAGAACGGGAGTTAAGATCAGCCCTACTAATGCAATATAGAAAATGAACATCAGCATACGGTCTATTAATTTCTTAGTGATTTTCATATCTTAATCTACTCCCTTTTTAATTGGCTTTTTAACCGGCCTTTTCACTTCTTTTTTTTGTTCTGATTTTGTTTTGAACTTTAGAGCAGAAAATTCTTTCTTAACCGCACCCATACTGATCTTAAATGATATTACTCCTAATGCAATAAAAGAAAGAGGAGCAGGTGTGAATAATATACCGTTAATCTCCTCTGACATTATTGTGAGTCTATTAAAAGATATCATGAACCCCAAATAATAAAGTGAAAACAAAACAAACAGCATCGATAAAATCACCAATATATTTCCCAACACTAACCTTGTCCAGCTGGACTTTATAGACGATATCAATTCTATATCCTCGAAGAAACTAATTAGAAGTATAATTAGTCCTGAAATTAGTATGGCAATCAAATATACAAAAAAATCACTTCTGATAAACATACTTCCGATCGCTAAATCCAACAATGCTGATAACAATTCGTCCCCAAGCACTTTAGCCCAAGGCAAAACAAAACCTAAGATCAACCCTATCACTGAAATAGTAACCAAGTAAATACCCGTTTTATATCTTGCACCGCCAGGCTTTTTCCGTCTATAGTTACCACCGTATTTCTTATTCCCTTTATATCCCATATTTTCATTTTCTCCATAAACAAGCCCCCGTACAAATGATACTATAAATATCTTTCAGTATCAGATAATTATAATGCCAGACAATTATAGTATAAACTAAAATAATTTTAATCAAGATCACAATAATAGCGCCGAGAGAGGGATTCGAACCCCCGAGGTGCAAAGCACCACGAGATCTCCAATCTCGCGCCTTACCAGACTGAGCTATCTCGGCATGTGTATTAGCTGTTTATAGGTGAAAACAAGGTAATATATAATCTATTTCCATTTTTTAGGATATTCTCCGGCAGGATGGAAAACTCTATCGGTTTTAACGACAAGACCTTCTTCCATATCCATTACATCTTCTGCACTAAAAATGGCTTTGCCTATAGCAATACCTTCATCTTTTGTAGAAACTATTGAAACGGTATCATTTCTAGCAAAATCTTCCATTTCCAAGATACCTGGAGCCGCAAGATCTGCTCCATTGAGTACAGAACCAGCGGCATTATCCTTGATTCTAAGTTTGGGAAATACTTCTAAAGCTCTTTCATATGGAATCAACATCTCCATTAGTTCATTACTATCTCCATCATTGTAAGATAATAAAGCATCTTTAATATCTTGTAAGATAAGGCTTTCTTCTTCTAAAAAAACCCCGGATTTTGTCCTACGAAGGTCCATCATGTGACCTCTTGTTCCAGCAGCTTTACCGATGTCCTTACATAAAGTTCGGATATAAGTTCCAGATTCGCATCTAACAAATAGTAAATAATCTCTTCTAGTATGGTCTAAAATTTCTATTTCGTATATCGTCCTAACTCTTCTTTCCTTTTTTACCCCCGATCTTAGGGGGGGTGTCTGATAGATCTCACCTTGAAATCCCTTTAAAATTTCTTTAACTTGACTGAGATCAACATTACTATGAAAATGCATGGCAGCGATGTACTCTTTTGGAACATTATGTAGGAGGTCGATAACTCTTACAGAGTATCCCAAACCCATGGGTAATACACCGGTTACTTGAGGGTCAAGAGTTCCACTATGACCTGCTTTACAATCAAATAATTCCTGAACCCATGCTGAAACCTGATGACTTGTGGGTCCGGCTGGTTTATCGATAATAATTAGTGATCTTTTCAACGCTTCATCTATACTTCTTTCGTGAGGATATTTCCCCCATTCGGATAAGGTATTAACTTTTTCTCTAATGTGATCCATTTAGAACCCCGTCGATAATTTTGGATACTATTTCTTCAGGTGAATTTTCCACCGAATCTATTACTATGTCATAGATCCCAGTATCTAGAAGGTCTATATCATAATACTCTCGATATCTTTTTCTTTCGCTTTTTTCTCTTTTCTTAACCAAATTCCTTGTTCTCTCTAAATCCATATCTTCTCTATCTACGATCCTTTTGATACGTGTATCTAAATCGGCTTCTATCCAAACTTTATAAGCAATTTTATTTGACTTAGAAAGCATATGTCCAGTTAACCTACCCTCCAAAATACATCCTGGTTTAGCTTTTTTAACAATCCTCTTATCGAGTTCAATATCAATATTTTCATCGTTCTCAGCAACTTCACCGAATTCTTCTACAGTATAACCTCTTTCTTTTGCTAATTCTCTAAAAATTTCACCGGTTGATATCAAATTCATCCCGGTTTTTTGACTTAACAGTTTAGCAGCAGTGCTTGTACCACTGCCTGGTAATCCACTTATAGTGATTATAAATTCTTCAAAGTCGTTCATTCAGATGCCCTCAACTCTTCATCGCCAATTTTCTTTTTAAAGGTTAATATCTGTAAAGTCACCCTTAATACCTGACCTAAGGGAATGGACAATAGCATATAAACTCCAATCCATTGTGGAAATGGTATCGGACCTAGATTATACATCTTAAGAAAACTTGCGTTAAGTGCCCAAGGAACGGAAAAAGTATCATTCTGTAAACCTTCTAGAAAAGACCATAACCATCCAAATATTGAGATAATTACCAACATCGTGATGGCCATTGATTTTATCTGAGGTTTGAATGTTTTCATCTGAAGTTTAGAAATTTCTGGTTGAAGTTTTTCCATTTTCTTGACTTTGGTACTTTTATTAGCTTTTTTTGCCTCCATCATGTCTTTTTGGAAGGCCGATGTTTTCTTTTGTATCTCAGCCATTTCAACCCAATCGATGAACATATCTCTTACAAGAGTGGAAAATGCTATCATCAATGAACCAGTGATCACAAGTGTTAAAACAGGATAATTGCCATCAAAACCTACGATAGGTTCTAAAACAATTCCTAGAAGTCCCCCCATGGATGCCCTTAATCCTTCATCGAACATCACCATTAGGGTCAATATCCCTAGGAATATGTAGATGAATCTCCTCAAGCTAAACAGTTCTTTAGGTTCTTCATCATCTTCGATATCTTCCTCGATGCTTTCTTCTTCCTCTTTTTCAGCCATTCAAACACCTATCTTAATGTAGCACAGATCATCATTGATTTCCGAAGAAATCTCTAAGCATAGGATGCATCTCCATCATCTGTTCCTTACCCATCTGTTCATACAGCTCCGTCAAGATGCTAATCGCAAGGAATAGACTAACTCCTCCAGCATCTCCTACGGTCCCGATCATGTTAGCACTAGCTGCTAACGCTCCTATGAAAAATCCACTGAACACCGTGATCGCAGGTATGTATCGTTCTAATACCTTTCTGAGAACTCTTGGGTCCCTTCTGAAACCTGGAATCTGCATACCACTATCTTGAATCTGTTCTGCGACCGATTCCGCATCCATATTAGTGGTTCTAACCCAGAATATAGAGAACAAAATCGAAAATACGGTCATAAACAAAAAGTGACCTATAACTCTAGCGATTATCTGTGCTTTGCTATAAGTCCATTCCACACCTTCAGGACTCAGCATTCCGGCATATCTATCCGATATCAATGGTAACAGCCAATCACCCAGACCATGTACATTAGATATATACCAAGCAGCACCGGCTATTGGTTCTGTAGATCCGGGTTGGAAAACACCAAGCCATGCAGCTTCTCCAAATATAGGGAAGTTCTGGAAGGTTGGATGTGTGTAGAATAACATAGAAAACAGATTAATATTTGCTAATAAAGCTGAAACTAAAATGACTGGAATTACAGATGCGTAAATCAATTTTAGAGGATATCGTCCCCGAGCACCACGTGCCCGCCCATGGGCCAAGGGGAGTTCAACTCGAGATGATTGTACATAAGCTACCATCAAAAATATTAGTATTGTAGTAGGTAAAGTTATCAAAGCGTTAGGAGGTTGTAGCAATAAATTTTCAAAACCACCACCAGCAAGTTCTTGGGCTGATGAGTGCTGTATGGTCCAGACCGCTCTTGGAATAGCTCCAACTGGAGCGGGTGATCTTCCAGCCGGATCCTGTGCCCAATTAAAGATACCGGTGAACAAACCCTGTGAAACTCCAGCAACGATGAACAAACTGATACCACTACCTATACCCCACTTAGAAACAACTTCATCCATCAAGAAAAGTAAATAACAACCTATTGAAAGTTGTATTACTATTATCATCCTTGCTAACATTAAACCTTGACCTGCAACCAAACCATCTAATGTTTCGATAAAGCCCTGACCAGGCACCAAAAACCCATAAACTTGAGGTATCGCCTGAACAAGTATCATAACAATTACGAGGAATTTTTGTGTATTCTGATAAACTGCTTTATCATCTGGATCCTTCATGTCCAAATTAATGATGTCTGCTCCCTGAAAGAGCTGCATGATAATAGATGCGTTAACAATAGGCATTATGCCAAGGTGTACGATAGAACCAGACTCACCAGCAAAAATTGCTCTGAACTGCTCAAACAAGTCCATTGTTTGTGCTGGATCTAAACCATAAATAAGGATATTTGTCATGGATAAATAAACGACCAATATCAATATGGTCCAGATTATCTTCCTCCGAAAATGAACGTGCCCTTCAGGTTGTTTGACTGCGGGCATTCGGTCCACGAGAGGTTTGAGCTTGTATAATCTGCTCTTTTCTTCATCCTCGGCCATTTTCTATTCTCTCCTTAGTCTCCGTTTGTTATAACTTCTCCACCGGCTTCTTCTATTTTTCTAACAGCTTTTTCACTGGTAGATGGAACTTTGATTTTCATCTGAAAGCGAGCTCTTCCACGACTTAATAGTTTATCATATCCTGCTTTTTCAAGATCCACTTCATAGCCTGATCCCTTTTTAGAAGCATATCCTTCTTCAATTAACCCGTCTAGATGTTGTTCAACCTGATAAATGTTGATAGGTTCTGTCTCTTCAACGAGACCCTGTGGTCTTGAAAAACCTTTAGGACCAAAATAATCCTTATCTTCCTTGACTATGGATTTCCACTTGTGTTTCTGCAGTCCTGCTTTACCTCGACCACCACGTTCTCCAGCTCCTCTACCACCTTTAATACCGCGGCCGTGGGTTCGTGACCCTCTGTTCTTTTTAGTCTTCTTTTTACCCATGATACCACACTACTCTTTCATTTCTTTATTATTAAACATTTTCCCGAGAAGATTATTTATCTTTTTACCTCTGTAACCTAGTGATCCACCAGTCCCATAAGGTTTTTTAACACTTCTAAATCCACCTCGGGGCGGATGTAACCTAAATAAATTTGCTATATCGGGGATATCTGTGATTTCAGCGTCTCCATTTATCACATTTTCCGTAAATTCCTCAATATTATCATACTCAGTATTTTCAGAAACATATTCATCTGTAATTTCCTCGTTCATACTACTATTATTTTTAAGAAGGGATACAAGAGTATCATTTTCTATCTCTCCCCAAGTAATGATATCTTTTATATTTTTAAGCATTCCAATATGTTTATCATCTTGAGGTAAAATAGTACAATGATTTACTTTATTTAATCTTAAAGAATTTAAAGTATTCTCCATCTTTTTTGATTTGTTTCTCGGACTCCTAATTCTAATAACAGCAAAAACCATCATTCATCACCACTCTGTTTACCGATATTTCCTTGAATACCTTCGATAATTCCCAACTCTTTAGCCTGTGAAGCGGTGACTTTCATCTCCGCTGTTTTTTTCATGGCATCGAAAACCGCTCTAGCATAGTTTACCGTAGTCCTTGTATGACCTTTAGAGAAACCCCAAACATCTTCAATTCCCGCCCGGGTAAGAATAGATTTGGCAGTGTCGCCTACAGCTAAACCAATTCCACTTGGAGCTGGGAAAAGTTCTATCCAAACTGAACCTGATTTTCCAGTTACTCTAAAGGGTATTGTATGAGGCTGACCACAACCACATTGCCATGATCCATCACCTCTTCTTACCCTAATAATATTTAATTTTGCATTATCAATACTTTTTCTGATAGTAGGACCTACTTCCTTACCTTTGGCCGTTCCTAAACCAACATACCCATCTCGATTTCCGACTACAGATGCGACAGTAAATCTTACTCTCCTACCTGAGTCGGACATCCTTTGAACCATGTTTACATCTAGCACATCGTCATCCAAATTTGGTAGAAGTGCATCTACTATCTCCGATTCACGAATTGGTAGTCTGGTATCTAGGGCTTCGCTCATTGTGGTTATTTCTCCACGTTGAACCATCCTACTCAATCTAGTTTTAGGTTCCCAGTTTGCCATTATAAAGCCTCCAACTTTTCTTTAACTTCGTTAAAACTATCTA
Source organism: Candidatus Saliniplasma halalkaliphilum (assembly GCA_019594235.1). Lineage (GTDB taxonomy): Archaea > Thermoplasmatota > Thermoplasmata > Halarchaeoplasmatales > Halarchaeoplasmataceae > Saliniplasma > Saliniplasma halalkaliphilum. The sequence continues at coordinate 16,057 of JAFDTG010000020.1, forward strand.
CAGTTTCATCACTAATATGTTGTCCTTCTCTGCGTTCCTCTGATGGAAGTACTTTTGGATCATGTGGGACATGAACTCCGGAATCTACTATCCCATTCAAAGCAGAAAAGAGTATTCCACCTTTTTGGGGCACGTTCAAACCTATATCCAATACAGCTTGTTCGATATCTTTTTCTTGGGCTTTCTTACCTGCCAAGTATCCAACTAGATATGAACTAGGTAGATTAGATCCATGACCTTCCCAACCATATTTCTTAAGGTGATTGCTATCTACGTTGACTTTAACAATATCTCCATCCACGTGAAAATCTGTGAACTGGACTATTATTCTATTGTTAGTAACCCTAACTACTGCTCTCGTTTTCCCAGATTTCAGAAGTCTCAACCTCTGCCTGTAATCCGTTTTACCTTCACGCCTTCTTTTTAAAGGCATCCTGTATGTAGGTCCTTCAGCCATTATTATTCTCCTCCGTATGTTCGTAATCCTCTTCTAAATACCCTTCCATCTTAAGATGGAGTATCATGTCGGATTTATTTTCAAAAGTTCCACCTTTAGCTTTATTGTAAAACTTTCTATAAGTTGTACGATCTATGAATTCATTATCTCTTAAATACTTCAGTTCTCTACGGATAGACCGTATCCGTCTTTTCCAGTCTTGTTTAGGTGGATTTCTAGCGGTCTTCTTACCTTTCCTTTTACCATATCCACTTCTACGACCTTTCTTTTTCTGATTCTTCTTATACCTATGCCTACCCTTGGAATTTCCTTTGATAGGTTTTTTCTTTATAACGTCATTAGCGATAAGATTCTTAACTTCCTCACGGGTGATCGCTTCAACGACTTCGTCCAGCATAGTGTCGTCTATCCAAACCCTGTCTTTTCCGCATTTTAATATGTTAGCCGCGAGTCTTTTCTGATATTTTACATCCATAAATAACACCTTAAGTCCTATTAAGTACTCTCAAATCCATTTCATCGGCTTTATTTTCGATATCTATTCTTTTCTTCATCCCAACACCATGAGCAATCCTAACTGCCTGAGTATCCGGATCTAGTCCTTCCAAATCGGATGTATTATGAACTAAAACCTCTTCGAAACCAGAAGGGTGAAGTCCTCTTACCTTTTTAGGTGATCTATATCCAATAGAGGCAACATTGGGTCTATACTTCAAATTCTGCCTCATCTTTGAATGTAATCCTTTTGGATTTCTCCATGTATCCCTATCTAATTTTTTATACCGGAACCATTCCTGTCTAGAAAATTTAGGTCTTCTACTTTTGATTACTTTTCTTTTTTTCAGCAGGTCCTCTGTTTCATCGTCAAGTTCAGGTTTCTTCTTTACTTCGTAATCCTCATTCTCGTTTTCTGACATCTTAATTCACCTACTTTATCGGCCTTCCGGCCTTTTCGATTATATAAATTCCATCTTGGAATACTCTATTATCTGTATTTTTAATCCTAGTTGCTGATTCGATATTTGCTGCAGTCTGGGCTACATCGTCTTTATCTAGACCTTTAACAAATACCTCATCACCTTTTATTTCAACTTTTGTTTCACCAAGTATGGGTGCTCTTCTAGGCTTCTTCTCTCCGACGAAATTTTCGATCACAACTTCATTCCCTTCTGACCTAACTTTTACAGGAAAGTGAGAGTACACTATCTTTAACTTGTATTCGAAATCATTTTGAACACCTTCAACCATGTTCTGGATATGTGATGTATAAGTACCCAACAAAGCTTTCTCTCTTTTGGATGGATCTTTCACAGATAATTCAATTTCATCATTTCTGACTTCAATATCTACTCTTTTATCTGTAAATTTCTTTTTGATCATCCCATTGGGTCCGGATACTTCGATCTCTTCACCAACTTTTTTCACATCCACATCGTCTGGAATTTCTACGGTTTTATCTAATATTGCTGCTAATGGCATATTACTAACCTCAGTAAACGTACGCTAATAATTTACCTCCAACACCATTTTCCTTGGCTTCCACATGTGAAAGAACTCCTTTATTTGTCGTGAGTATCAAAACTCCAAAGCCCTGTGCTGGTAGGTACCTAGCTTCATATTCTTCTATCTGGCCCGATTTTAAAGACCATCTTGGCTTAACTACTTTACACTTGTTTATATTGCCTTTCAATTTTACTATATATTCTCCGCCTCGACCATCTTCAATATATTCGAATTTTTCCAAATAATCATTCTCTTGCATTACCTTTAATACTCGTCCAATAAGTTTCGAAGCTGGAGATATATTACAATCTATCTTACCGCTGTCTTCGGCATTGTTTATTTTTGACAAAGCATCATTAAGTGGATCATGTTTCATAATTTAACACCTCATGAATATTTTTCAAATCCTAGATCTTCTGCGATCTCTCTGAAACACTGACGGCATACATGCAATCCGTAACGTCGGATAATACCTCTTTTTCTGCCACAGCGTTTACATCCTTTCTTTCGTCCAAAATCCTTGTCCGGTTTCATTATATCGCCTCCACGCCAAATGCCTTTTCGACGTATTCGATAGCTTCTTCCTTCGTTAATTTTTGATGATCTGGGATCCTTTTAGTTTTCTTTTTTCTTCTTTTTATACGCTCACCTTTTCTTGCAAGCTCTACGGAAATATCTAAACCAAAAATTCCAATGTTCGGGTTATATTTCTGGTTCTCAAAATCTGTATAATCATCGATACCAAAGGAAAAGTTTCCGTTATCATCAAAATTTTCTTCTAGAATTCTATCGCTGGTTACCCAAAATGCTTTCTTTAAAAAGTCATATGCTTTCTTACCCCTCAAAGTGACTTTACAACCAATAGTCTGATCTTTTCTAATACCTAAGTCCGCATTGGTGGTTTTGGAGAGAGTATCAACAGGTTCTTGTCCAGTCAACATATTAAGTACCTTCTTTGCTTTCACCTGTTTCTCTCCTCCGCTACCAACACCGATATTGACTACACATTTGACTATGCGGGGTTTACGCATCGGGTTATCTTCATTCATAATATACCGACCTCAGGTATCTTTATTTCT
>JAFDTG010000038.1 GCA_019594235.1 Candidatus Saliniplasma halalkaliphilum
AAGCAGGATAACGCGTTGTTACGATATGATAAATGTAGGAGGTGAAATTGGTATGAAAGGTGAAGTAAAGTTCTTTAACAACATGAAAAATTTTGGATTCATTAAACCTGACGAAGGCGATGAAGACCTATTTGTTCATAGTAGCGATACAGAAGATAGCTATTTGAGCGAAGGAGATATGGTCGAATTCGAAACTGAACAGAGTGATAGAGGTCCTAGAGCTATTAATGTTAAAAAGATCGATTAAGTATTTTAGTTAGTACCTGTTTTCCAAGTACTGATTTTAAACCCTACTTAAGAAAAAATTTTCTTTTTTTTTATTTTACAATATATGAATCCACCCGACAGACAATTTAGTTTCATACGAAACTAATATATAAGATAGTTTCATCCGAAACTAATAACGATGTCTAAGGATCAATCAACGGACAGTATTTACGGTAAACTCAAACAAAAGATGGGTAGACCCAGTAAAGACGATATCTTAGAAGGGAATATAATCACGGTCATGTTCAAACTGGGCTGGCCCATAATGGTAGCCACGTTTCTTAGAACGCTTTACAATCTAGTAGATACGATATGGCTGGGTCGTTTACCGGCTGAAGAAGCTACATATTCCGTAGCTGCTGCAAGTCAGGCTTGGTCCGTAGTTTTCATAATAATGTCGTTAGAGATAGGTATGGGAGTAGCAGCCTTAGCACTGATCTCACAATACACCGGAGCGAAAAAGTATGAAAAAGCTTCGGAATATGCAGGTCAACTTTACTTTATAGTGATCGTTTTATCGATACTTCTAGGAGCTATCGGTTATTTCACCAGCCCTTACTTGTTAGAGCTTCTTACTGGACATGGTCCCGATGCTGTGGGATTAGCGGATTATGGGACTAGATACCTTCAGATAATATTCCTGGGTATACCCTTCATGTTCCTCTTCTTCGCTTTCATGTTCATATTGAGAGGATGGGGTGACAATGTAACTCCCATGAAAATAGTAGCATTCACTGCGACACTCAACATGATAATAGACCCGATCCTCATATTTGGTTCAGGGGCGTTGGTAACTCTTGGACCGTTGTCCTTCACGGTTCCAACTTTCTTTGGGTATTCGATACCTAAGATGGGTATAGAGGGCGCTGCTTACGCAACTATAGGAACAAGAGCTATAGGAACGATATATTCGATATACCTCATGTTCTCCGGTAAACTCGGGATCCATGTAAAACCGTCTTACCTTATCCCTGATTTAAACAAGATCAAGCAGTTCTTTAAAGTGGGTCTACCAGCTTCTGCTGGAAGGTTCTTCAGCGCCTTCGGTTTCCTGATACTTTGGGCAGTGATATACAGACTACCTAACCCGGGTGTAGCAGGAGCAGCCTACGGTGCCGGGAGTAGGATCCTTAACATCACCTTCCTGGTAGTTGGTGGGGTGACTATGGCTATGAGTACTATGGTGGGACAGGGTCTTGGTGCTGATTTGAAGGAAAGGACAGAAAAAGTGGCTAGGACCGGACTTATCGCTTTAGTAATTTTAACATCATTCATAGCAATAATTATCTTCCTCACAAGGAACATACTGATGAGTTTCATAGTGCCTGGAAAGCCTGATGTTATCAGCTCTGGTGCACAATATTTACTCATATTTTCACTATCCATGCCTTTCTTTGGTATATTTAGAGGTATCACAGATATCTTCGGCGGATCTGGGCACACTTTCCAAAAGATGATACTCGACCTCTCTAGGATCTGGGCTTTCAGAGTACTTTTAGTGTTTGCTTTTGGCCTTGTTCTCGGCATGGGTGAAATAGGAGTTTGGATCGGTATGGCTATCAGTAATGTAGCCGCCGCGATACTTGCTTTCGGCTTCTATTCCATGGGTTGGTGGAAAGAAAAAATTATCCAAGATAAACCTGTTTCGAAACCAGAATTATCTGCGGATAAGAGCGGTCAAGCTGAAAAAAGTTAGATAAGAGGTTAAAAAAATGGTAGAAGACTATACAGAAGAGGATTCCATACACAAGTTATATCAGATCGTTCACAAAAAGCTTATCAAATTTATAAAGTGTGAACTGGAACCATACGATTTCAACCGGGGTGAGTTCCCGCTGCTATTCAAACTTATCAAGAAAGGAGACGGTCTCACCCAAAAAGAGATATGCGGTATGCTGTACGTTTCGAAATCAACAACTTCCAAGATCATACATAATCTAGTGGAAAAGGGGTATCTAAGAAAGGAGAGGGATCGACAGGATAAACGGGTTACGAGGATTTATCTTACGGATAAGAAAGACGAGATCGAAGATCTGATCAAAGAGTTAGACCGAAAAGCTGAGAACAAGATGTTGAAAAATTTCGATAAAGATGAGAAAGAGCAGCTGAGAACGTACCTAGAAAAGATATTGATAAATCTCGAGGGATGAATATGTTAACTTTAATAATAGATATGGCACTGCTTTTCACGGCTTTACTTTTCGTGAAATGGGATATTAAGAAACAGGGCTTTGACAACAAGATCTACATGGTATGGTTAGTAGGAACTATGATCGGATATTTCTTTTACTGGATGTACGGAGCCGCAGTAGTGTTCGTAGGTTATCTAGTTTTCAGTAGGGTCTTCAAGTACAGCTTGAAAGAAACACCGTAAAGTATAATCTTCTCTTATGCATTGTTTTAATCGATACTTTGCATCTGACTAAAGAAGAAGAAGAGATATTAGAGGGTGAACACGGACCCGGACCAGCCAAAGCCATGAAACTGCTGGTAGCAATAGGTAAGATATACGATGCGGAAAAACTCATACCTATAGAGTCGGCACAAGTAGCGGGAGTTTCGTACAAGACCATGGGAGATGCGGGATTAGAGTTTGTAAAAGATTTCTCAAATAAAGCTGGAGTTAAAGTTCGAACGCTGATGAATCCAGCCGGGATGGATTTTGATCAAAAGGGTATAGAGGGTCAAGAATTTAGAGAAAAACAGTTAGAGCTAGTCCAGGCTTACAGCAGGATGGGCATCGAGCCGTCCTGTACCTGTACTCCGTATCTTGCAGGTAACAGACCGAAAAAAGATACACACCTTGCGTGGAGTGAAAGTTCTGCAGTTTCTTTCGCAAACTCCGTCTTAGGAGCTAGGACCAACAGGGAAGGCGGACCTTCAGCACTCATGGCTGCGGTGATCGGTAAAACGCCTTACTACGGATTACACATAAAAGAAAACCGTTCCCCGGACGTTATTTACGAAGTCCAGGACGAAGTTCCAACTGCTCTACTCGGCTATTTCGTTGGTAGAGATATAGGTAGTAATATCCCATATTTCAGAGGTATATCACCTTCTGAAGATGAATTAAAATCATTAGGAGCGGCCATGGCCGCTACCGGAGCCGTCGCCTTGTATCACGTTGAAGATATCACCCCGGAATACGATGACTTCCCACTAGAAAACCTAGAAAAGATACCAGTCACCAAGGAAGATATCGAAGAAGTGAAGATGGAACTCACACAAAACAATGACCCGGACGTCGTAGTTCTAGGATGTCCACACCTATCATCTGAAGAATTAAAGCAGATAGCAAAATTAATAGAAAACAAAAACATCAAAGAGGGACCAGACCTTCTAGTTTACACCAGCAGGAAGGTCAAGGAACAGAATCCCACGTCAGTCAAGACTATCCAAAACAGCGGTGGAAAAGTCATCACCGATACCTGCATGGTGGTCAGTCCCTTGGAAAACAAGTACAGTACCGCCGCGACTAACTCTGGGAAAGCAGCAGCATACCTACCAAAGCTCGCCCACCAGAAGGTGATCTACGCTGACCTTGAAACACTCATGGAGATGATATCGTGATCCTTAAAGGAAGAGGGGTATCACCAGGAACTACAGAAGGAAAAGTCGTCAAAGTCGATGAACCTGTTTCGTTTCTCGGAGACGTTGATCCAACCACCGGTATGGTATTTGAAGAAAAAGATATCTCGGATTCTATATTCGTTTTTCCAAAAGGCAAAGGCAGCACAGTCGGTTCCTACGTGATCTACCAGTTAAAAAAGAATAAACACGCCCCTAAAGCTATAGTTAACCAGGAAACTGAAACTATCGTTGCCGCAGGAGCTATAATATCAGATATCCCACTTATAGACAATATAGATATCGACCTTTTAAAAGATTGGGACGAAGTCAACATAGATGGAACAACCGGTAAATTAGAACTAGTTAACATTAAACCGACTCCTGTTGTGACAAGCTTCATCGAAAAAGAGGATAAACTATTGATAGTAAAACGAAGCGATGAAGTGGGCAGCTTCCAGGGAAAATGGTCAGCTATCTCAGGATACTTGGAAGGTAAAGACCCCTTAGAACAAGCAAAAATAGAGATAAGCCAAGAGACCGACATGGATGTGGAATTAGTCAAAAAAGGAAACACGATCCTGGGGAGAGGTGAAGATAATATATGGGAAGTTCATCCGTTCCTGTTCAAAACCCAAGAAGAACCGGTCTTGAACTGGGAAAATTTAGAATACAGATGGGTTACTAAAAAAGAACTCAAAGAATTAAAAACCGTTCCAAAACTTTTAGAAGCTTATGAAGAGGTGAAGAGATGAAGGTTAAAACTGAGGAAGGAATCAAGGACATGAGAGCCGTGTGGCTAGAAGAGCATACGGTAAAGATGATAGATCAAAGATATTTACCGCACGAACTGCGTTTTTTTGAAGCGAAAGATCATAACGATATCAAAAGGGCTATCAAAGATATGATGGTACGCGGTGCCCCTGCCATAGGAGCAACTGCAGCTTACGGTATGGCACAAGCCATGGTCAAAGACGTTAACATCGAAGAAGCGGCCGAAATAATCAAGTCTGCAAGACCAACCGCTTACGATCTCTTCTATGCTGTAAATTACATGCTAAAACACAAAGAAAATCCCATAGAAGCCGCCAACAATTACGTAGATTCCGTGGTTGATAAATGTAAAGCTATAGGAGAAAATGGAAATGAGTTGATAACTGAAGGGAACAGTATCTTAACGCACTGCAACGCCGGTGCACTAGCAACGGTTGACCACGGTACGGCTCTAGCTCCTATGAGAGAAGCTCACAACAACAATAAAGACATATTCGTCTACGCAGACGAAACCAGACCGAGACTGCAGGGTGCCAGATTGACAGCTTGGGAACTTTACAATGAAGGTATTCCACACGCGGTCATAGTCGATAACGCAGCCGGACACTACATGCAGAGAGGTAAGATCGATCTAGTGATAGTCGGGACCGATAGAATAGTGGCCAACGGCGATATAGCTAACAAGATAGGTACGTACGAGAAAGCAGTACTAGCTAAAGAAAATGATATCCCCTTCTACGTTGCCGCACCAGTCACAACATTTGATAAAGATATTCAAGATGGTCTAGACATACCTATAGAACAGAGAGAGCAGGAAGAAGTATCGCATATCAACGACACTAGAATAACCCCCAACGGCTCCAAAGCATTGAACCCTGCCTTCGACGTTACTCCATCAAAATACATAACAGGTTTCATCACTGAAAAAGGAGTGTTCTCACCTTCAGATATACAGAACATGTTCTAAAATCACCAAAAACTATTTAACTTAATCAATACGATATAAAAATGTTATGGGAGAACCTTGGATATCGGCCAGTGATGTTGAAAAATATGGATATTGTCCTCTTAGTTGGTGGTTGAATGAGTCTCAGAAAGAAGTGATAAATGAGAGTCTAAAAGAGGGTAGAGAGGAGCACAAAAAGATCACCGGTGAGATAGACGAGGTGAAAGAAAAAGAAGAGGCTACAAAAAAAATTGAGACCCTCATCTTATGGTTAGCAGTATCAGCTACTTTACTATCTATTGGCGGACTCACTCTGATCAGACCGGATAAAATATTCAGCCAGATATTCCAGGTGAATGCATTGATCTGGCTTTTAGCTGCAACTTTTTTCCTTTTCGCTAGTGAGAAGGGAGTTATCAAGGACGAAGAGTTCAAGGCAGAACGGATCATACTGGTCTTCGCCATGGTGGCTACGGGTTTTGGTATTTTAAGTCTAACACTACCACTGTTGGATGATTATCTTGCCCGAATAACCCAGGTCGTATCTTTGATGTGGCTCATCGGGGCGAGTTACTGGCTTAAGCGATCCCTTTCATTGGGTAGGGAAGTGAAAAATAAAAAAGAAAAACTCAAAATGCCAGATGGTGAAGTAGATTATGTGGACATCTACGACCAAAAAAGTAAACTATTCTCATCGGATAAATACAGGTTGAGGGGTAGGCCGGATTACATTATCAGAGACAACAGTCATAAGATACCGGTTGAGATCAAAACTGGACGTGTTCCTAAAGGACCATTTTTCTCACATATACTTCAAACCTCTGCTTATTGTCTATTGATAGAAGAAGAAACCGGAAAGTCACCACCCTATGGTATAGTTAAGTATGGTGATGAGGAGTTCGAAGTTGAATACGATGATGAACTTAAAGAGTTATTATTAGAAAAATTGAACGACATGAGAGATATATTTCAAACGGAAGATGTACACAGAAACCATAATAGAAAAGGTAAATGTAGGAACTGTTCCAGACGTGAAATATGTCCAGAATCTCTAGCTTAATCTTTTTCTTCTAATTTCTTTTTGATCTCTTCGACATCATCCTTCATCTTAAGCATCTCTTCTTCGAAAGTTGTAAATTGTCGATTAGAAAAGATCCTATGTGAGATGTACATCCCAATGAAAACCGCACCGATTATAGCCAATATGGAGATTACCACTAAACCGAAGACGAAAGTGTAGAACCCTGTCAAAACATCCCTCATAGGTAGAACACCGGTCATCATAGCTACTGCTACCAACCCGATCCCAACTATAATAGAACCTAGAAGTATCAAAGGTACTGGTACCCTTTTCATGTGCTTTCCTCCATTTTATTCATTCTTCTTACGAAGGGCAGGTTCTGTGGCCTTATATTTTCTTCGGTACCATCTAAATGTGTTAAAGTAAAACGATAAAGAACTTCATCGTTGTGAAATGTTTCAATGGTTGCATTGAAGTTGTACATGTCTTCATCCCTGTAAACACGGGTATTCAAGAAAAAGGAAGTGCGATTGGTCTTATATTCTATGGAGAAGGCATTTGTTTTGTTCATAACCGTTTCATTATCTATCTCCAAAACGAGTCTATCGTACATAACGTCCTCTACACCGTGGATGAATATAACGGTTTCATTTGGCCTCTCCAATTGAACTGAGTAATCTAAGACGATTTTTGGCATATCGTAGGCTGGCGGTCGAGGCGGATCAGTATTGCATCCGACGAACGCTACTCCGATGAGGAGTATGACTGAAATAAGGATTATGGCCTTCTCCATGGTATAACATCATATTAAGTAGTTTATTAATTTTATCAACAAATTAAAAAAACTAATATTTATATAAATGGGTATAATTAGTAAAGTTAAAATAACTTAATAACGTATTGTTACATCCGCGGAAGGGAGATCATAATGGTGTCAAATATTGATGAGGTATTAAATGATCAACTTGGATATGTTGTCCCGGTTATTTATAGGATTCAAAAGGATAATATGGGACTTCATGGGAAAAAGATACCTCCTGAATTACGAGACCAATTCGTGGAAGGTATGATAAAACTGTGCAGGTCCGAGTTCGAGATGGACTTTGATGACCCATTATATGAGATCAAGATACACAGGTTTGTAGAAGCTAATTCCGATCGATAGCCAAACAGGGGTGGATGGTGTTTCTATGAGTGGACAATATATTCGTATATTGAGTTGGAATCATCTTAACGGAGCGAATGTTCATGCTCTTTTTCCCGTATTAGAGGTAACTCTGGATCTTGAAGGAGTGAAAGATACACCTATTGATAATATAATTAAGGATGAGTTACTGAGGCTTTTACCGACTTTAAAAACACAAAAGTGTCCCCGGTGTTCAGATGAAGGTTTCTTAAAAGGAAAGGATACACATCTTCATATTATTCAGCATATAGCACTTACCATACAAGATCTATCTGGAGACGATGTATCATTTGGAAAAAGTATCATTGATTCTAAAAATACTTCTAAACTGATATTAGAATACAATTATGAAGAACTCGTAGACCACGCAGTCGATAAATCGGTAGAACTGTACAATAGAATACTCGATGGTGAAAAGGATCTAGATGGGTTCGTCAACATCATCATAAAAAAAGCCCAGAATATCTATATGAGGCAAAAAATCGGACCTAGTACCAAAGCTATCTTAGATGCTGCCAAAAAACACGATATCCCATTTAAACACATACAGAAAGATTACAGCTTATACTCTTTAGGATGGGGAGTTAAAAAAAAGCGTATATGGGGGCCGGTCACATCTGAAACATCCATGATATCCTCGGATATTGCACAGAACAAGTTGTTGACAAAAAAGATATTTTACGAAACTGGTTTTCCTGTTCCAAGAGGAGAGATAGTCACGTCCAAGGAAGAAGCTGTGCAAAGCGCTGAAAAATTGTCGTATCCGGTCATAATAAAACCTGTAGATGGGCATCACGGAGAGGGTGTATTAGGTGATATCATATCTAAAGAAGAGGCAGAGGAAGCATTTGAGATCGCAAAAGATTACTCAAATAAATTACTTTTAGAGGAACACATCCCAGGTGATGATTTCAGGTTTTTAATCATCGATAATGAAGTTAAAGCGGTTGCTAAAAGGATCCCCGCACATGTGACCGGAGATGGTAGATCTACTATAGAGGAGCTTGTGGAAAAGGAGAACGAAGATCCAAAGAGAGGAGAGGGGCATCAAAGTGTTCTTACCAACCTACGGTTGGGTAAAGAAGAGATCCGGTTCCTGAGAACTAGAGGTTTTATTCCAGAGTCAGTCCCTGATAAAGGCGAGAAGATCTTCCTTAGGGTCGGAGGTAATCTAAGTACAGGGGGAATATCAGAGGATTACACCGAGCGAATCCATCCAGAATTGGAAAAAATCATAGAAAGAGCCAGTAAAGTCATCGGTATGGATTTGGCCGGTATCGATATCGTTGCAGAAGACGTTACTTCTCATCCGGATGATATGAGATGGGGTATCATCGAGGTCAACGCAAGTCCGGGACTAAGGATGCACACAAACCCAGCATTGGGGACTCCTATAAACGTTGGAGTGGATATAATCGATCACCTTTATCCCCATAAAGATGGAAGGATACCGTTAGTAGCTGTAACCGGTACCAACGGAAAGACAACAACTTCACGTCTTATAGAGTGGATCGCCAGAGGCAGCGGTTTCAAAACAGGTATGGCGGTCACAGGAGGGATATATCTAGATGGTGATCAAATAGTAGATGGTGACACCACGGGACCGTGGAGTGCTAGAGTGGTTCTGGATAATCCAGAGATTGAATACGCAGTCTTAGAAACTGCTCGAGGAGGGATCGTAAGAAAAGGTCTCGGATTCGATAAATCAACCGTAAGCGTAGTTACTAATATCCGTGAAGACCATCTAGGTATGGATGGTCTAGAAACTTTAGATGACATCTTCGAGGTCAAATCACTTTTACTGAGAGTTACCCAAGAGGACGGTTACTGTGTATTCAATGGAAACGATGATTATGCCGAACAGCTTCTACAGAGATGTAACGGCACTCCGATCGTTTTTGCTTTAGAAAAAGATGAAACTGTAGAATCCTTTATCGAAGATGGTATCACCACATTTTTGGTGGAAGGAAAAAATATAGTGGTGATCGAGAGCGGTGATAATGAATGTCTAGCAAAGATCACAGATATACCGTACCTGATGGGAGGTGCCAAGATGATGCTTGAAGATACCTTAGCAGCTATGGCCGCCAGCTACGCTTCAGGTTTCTCTAAAGAGGAGATCGTGGACAATTTGAAAGTATTCACGATGGATGAGAATATGAATCCTGGCCGTCTCAATATTTACGAGCTAGAAAAATCACTAATAGTCTTAGATTATGCACATAATATCGACGGGATCAAGGCTTTAGGTGATTATGTAAATCATCTACCAGGTGGGAGGAAAGTTATCGCATTCACCATCCCGGGTGACCGAAGCGATGATTTTATCAAAAAATGTGGGAAAGAAGCTGCTGAACTCTTCGATATGGTGGTATGCACTGAAAACCAGGAGATCGCAAGAGGTAGAGGAGATGGTGAGATATGCAATCTGGTTGCACAGGGTGCGTTAGAGAATGGCGGTAATGTACCTATAAACATATCAGATAAAATGGAAGCCGTAAAATTCGTTCTGGAAAACAAGGGTCCCAGTGACAAGTTGGTACTTGCAGATCTGGATGTGACTTCAAAAGATTTAACAAAAATTTTATCGGAAAATGGACTAAAAGGACATTTAAAACCATTCAATAAAGAAAATTGATTTACCAGTCTTCAGGATGTGTTGCCTTAAATTCCTCGTTATAATACGGTTTATTATCTTCAAGATCGTATCCCCAGCCATTACCCAATATGTGAACTCTGATGCCTTCAACACATATGGGTTCTCTGTATTTTATGTGGGGGACGTTGGATAATCCTATCTCTTTCCCATCTACGACTACGATATTACGTGAACCCACGACAAAGAACTCTTTCTTCTCCAGATCCCAAAAAGCAGCGGTGTCTTCACCCAATCCAACTCCTAAAATACCTGGATGTTCGGTCACCACGTGTACCAATCTGGGGAATCTACCACGGGCTGTGAAGTGTGTATCGATGACGGCGTCTTCGATTATGTTGAGTCCTGGTGACAATTCAACTTTACCGTGAAGTAATGACTCTTTGCTTTTACCGTAGGCTATCATAGTTCTTGTAAGGCATACCGAACCGGCACTGGTACCCCCTATAAAAGCTCCTTCTGCAAATTTTTCCTTTATAGCTTTTAATGATTCAGTACCGCCTAAAAGAGAAGTGATACGTAATTGATTTCCTCCGGTGAAGAAAAAGGCCTCACATTCTTCTATTTCCTCAACAGTACTTTCCTTGTTAGCTTCCTCTCTAGTTTCCGGATATATCACTTTGGTCCTGATATCGTCACATTTGAATAGATGTGAGTATTTTTTTCCAGTTCTGATGGGGTTCAAGCTAGCTGAGGGGATTATTCCTATTATAGGTGAATGGCCTAGATTATTTCTGATCCTGTCGAGAAATTCGACTATGATCGGATCTTCTGGAAAGAAATCTAGATTACCTCCGATAGTAACTACTTGACCTTTTGGCATATCATAACACCGCTCTGAGACCTAAAGCTCATATTCATCATTAGATATATTAAAATTCCTGAAAAGGTATCCATTTTCGTTTTGGAAGGGATGATATTTTCGGGCATCTATTTGTTTCCTCTTCTTATAACGGATTTAGAGTTGTTCCACTAAGATATAACTGTTGTGTGTGATTACTTAAAAATCATATGACAAAAGCCCGTTGAATTTAAATAGACAATGTTAATTCTACGACTAGGAAGATAACATGTCAGGATATTGGAAGAAACTTTTAGAGGTAGATTTAACTGATGGGGAAGTAAAAGAAAAAGAACTATCTGACGACTTTTTACGTAAATACATAGGTGGAGCGGGATTTACAACTAAAATAATATATGATGAACTTGGACCGGATGTGGATCCACTTGATCCCGAGAACGTTCTCGCCGTGACGCCGGGGACACTCGTTGGACCTAAGATACCTACGGCTTCAAAGACTACATTCGGTTTCAAAGCACCTCAGACCGGAGGTTACGGGAAGACCGTAGTGGGTGCTAAGATGGGTGATCAGTTGAAGAAAGCCGGTTATGATGCACTAGTTGTTAAGGGTAAAGCGGAAAATCCGTCGATGGTGGTAATCAAAGATGACGAAGTGACCATAGAAGATGCGGAACATCTTTGGGGTTTAGATACCAGAGAGACTGATAAAAAGATCAAGGAAGAATATGAGAAGTTTTCAACAGCGGTCACCGGACCGGCTGGAGAGAACTTATCAAAGATCTCTGAAATCGAATGTGAGGACCGTCAAGCTGGAAAAGGCGGCGGTGGAGCGGTCATGGGTTCTAAAAATCTAAAGGCTATAGCAATCAAGGGAACTAAAGACCTTCCTATACATGATAAGGAAGGACTCGACGAACTCAACAGCAAGTGGCGTAAGATCACGACTGGAAAAGGAGAAACGGCGGATGAGAGCTTCTCACCGAAGGACCAGATGGATTATGGGACCGGTGAAGCAATGGCCGCTAAGAATCAAGTCTACGGCTGTTTCCCGACTAGGAATTGGCAGGCCGGTTATTTCAAAAGGGCTTACGATAAACTCGAAAACCCTGATGACAGGATCGAATTAAATCCAAGGTACTGGACAGCAGTTTACAGAAAAGGAAGGAGACCATGTCCGTACTGTACTAAACCGTGCAGCCAGTATTTCGTGGCTGAAGATACACCATATGGGGACATAGCTGTTGACGGACCGGAATATGAGACTCAGTACTCACTCGGCGGGGCCTGCGAAGTCGATGATATCGAAGCTGTTGCTAAAGGAAATGAGATCTGTGATACCCTAGGACTAGACACTATTTCAGCTGGTCTAACGGTTTCATGGGCTATGGAATGTTACGAAAAAGGTCTGATAGATGCTGACATCGATCTAGAATTCGGGAACGCTGAAGCTATGATAGAAACGCTTAGGAGGATAGCTCATAAAGAAGGTGAACTGGGTGAACTACTCGGAGACGGAGTCTATGAAGCCGCTAAAAAGGTCGGACAGGGCTCTGAAAAGTTCGCTATACATGTCAAAGGTATGCCGCCGGCGGGTTTCGAAGTCAGAGGTGTTAAGGGAATGGCCTTGGCCTTCGCAGTGGCTCCTAGAGGTGCCGATCATCTGACTTCATGTTTGTACGCTATCGAGATGGCTGGAAGTTACTGGGACTTTGAAGATTACGATCGGACTGAATTGAAGGGTAAAGCATTCGCGCTGAAGGCAATGGAGGACCTGATGACCCTTTACGACATGACCGGACTCTGTAAGTTCTCTAGAGGTTTGATGGTCGATGAAGGCCAGTTGGAATTAATGAACGCAGTCACCGGTTTCGACATGAGTCTCTCGGAATTCCTCAGAGCCGGAGAAAGAGTCTACAACCTCTCTAAAGTGTTCAACATAAGGAATGGATTCGGAAGAAAGGACGATAGATTACCCGACAGAGTATTCGATGATGAAGTGATCTACGGACCTACAAAAGGCGAAACACTTTCCAGAAGGGAATTCGAAGAAGAACTCGACAGATACTATGACGTCAGAGGATGGGATGAAGAAGGTACCCCATCCAAGAACACGCTGAAAAGACTGGATCTACC
>JAFDTG010000058.1 GCA_019594235.1 Candidatus Saliniplasma halalkaliphilum
GATCCTAGAAATCTATTGGAAAGAATAGGTGTGGATATAACAGATCCTGAATTCTGGCAGAGAGGTCTATCTGTTTTAAGAGATCATATCGAGGAAGCAAAAGAGTTGGCTAGGAAAACAGGAAAGATATAAAACACCTTTCCCCAACCTAATCTTTTTAATAGTATAACTTATTTTAAGGAGCTAGATAATATGGCATGGGAACAAGACGAAATACGGAATTTAAAAGAAAATAGATATATCGTTATCGATGAGGAACCTTGTAAAATAAAAAAAATCGACGTTTCTAAACCAGGTAAACATGGTGAAGCTAAAGCTAGGATCGAGGCAATTGGTATATTCGATGGGAAAAAACACAGTATGATAAATCCTGTAACTCATAAGGTGAAAGTACCTATAATAGATAAAAAGAAAGGCCAGGTAATCAGTCTATCTGGAGATGAAGCAAAAATTATGGATCTCAATGATTATAAGACTTTCAATATCGCTATAGATGATGACGAAATACTTGAAAATATTGAGCAGGGACAAGAAGTTAACTACATGACCGCTATGGGTAGAAAGAAGATAACAAGAATATAAATTCTACATTTTATATAGATATGTTCGCAGGCGCCAATTCTACTTATCAAGAATCTGATTTTGTAATTATAGGCGTTCCTTTCGATAAAACTTCCTCTTTTAGAGCTGGAACTGCCCAGGGCCCAGATTCTATACGATCAGCTTCGTTTTGTTTCGAACCATACATGATGGAGTACGGTATATCTTTATCAGAAATTGCCATCCATGATAAAGGAAATCTTAAGGAATATGGTGATGTAAAAGAAATGGGTAATGACATCTGCCAGAATATATCTGATATTGTAAACGACAATAAAATTCCTATCGTTCTTGGTGGTGAACATTCTATTTCTCCATTTGTCGTGAAAGGTTTGAAAGAAAAATTCGGTAAAATAGATGTAGTTGTCCTGGATGCTCATTTAGATTACAGAGATGAATACGAAGGTATGAAACATAGTCATGCTACTGCTGTGAGGAGAATATCAGAATTGGACATCGTTAAAAATTTGACAGTCATAGGTGTTCGATCTATATCTGAAGAAGAGTCAAGGACTAAAAAAGTTGAATACATTAGTCCTCTTGAAATAAATGAAAAAGATTTCAAGTTCCAGTTTAAAAGTGAAAACCCTATTTACATGTCTATAGATATGGACGTGATAGACCCTTCCTATGCCCCGGGTGTGGGTAATCCAGAACCATTCGGTTTAAAACCTAAAACGGTTAAAGATATTATAAGGGATTTATCTCCATCAATTGTGGGATTGGACATTGTAGAAACTAATCCAAAATTTGATTCCGGAGAGATAACCTCTAATTTGGCTTCTCGTTTTGTAAATGAATTTATAGCGAGTAAATTTTTTTGCAATGAATAAATATTTAGTAAACTTGTTCAACAGGTCCTTTTCTTTGTAGATCTCTGCCATAAATATGGTCTGATTTAACTCCTGTAGCAACAAGCATAACTCTTAATTTATCATCCATCGTAGGATCAACTCGACATCCCCATATTATTTTGGCTCCGGGTTTGATTCTCTTTTCAATCTCTTCTGCCACTGCTTCTGCTTCCCCAACAGTCATATCAGAATCGCCAGTTACGTTTAACAAAGCTCCCGTTGCTCCACTTATATCGACGTCCAATAGAGGAGAATTGATAGCTTGATCGATGGCTTCTAAAGCTCGTTGATTACTATTTGCTGTGGATTCACCCATACCTATCATAGCTTGTCCAGAGCTTTCCATAATGGTTTTGAGGTCGTTAAAGTCCAAATTTACAATTCCGGGTTTTGTAACTATCTCTGTCATACCTTTTATGGATCTCATCAAAATCTCATCTGCAACTTTAAAAGCTTTGTTTAGAGAAAGTCTTGGAACGAGTTCTAATAATTTATCGTTGGGTATGGTGATTACAGTATCAGCAACACCTCTCAGACGTTCAATACCCCACTGTGCATTTTGAGCTCTTGATTTTCCTTCCGCATCGAATGGTCTTGTAAGTACAGCTATCGTGAGTGCCCCAGCTTCTTTAGCAATTTTAGCAGCAGTTCCTACAGAACCAGTTCCAGTTCCTCCTCCCAAACCGCACGTCAAAAATACAATATCAGCGTCTCCTAGAATTTCTTGGAATTTTTCTTCTGCTTCTTCTGCAGCTTTTTGTCCTACATCCGGTTTGGCACCAGCTCCTAATCCTCTTGTAATTCTTTTACCCATGAGAATTTTTCTATTTGCCCTGGTAGAAAGAAGATCTTGTGCATCAGTATTAGCAGCGACTAATTCAGCCCCTCTTATACCTTCATCAGAAATTCTGTTAATTGTATTACAACCGGCTCCACCGAGCCCAACTATGTATATCTTCGTTTTCAAATCTTTTAAAACATTTTTTAATTCTTCATCAGCGGCTTCGTCTTTAAATTTGTTCTCTTGTCCAGCTGGTTCTTTATCGGAAAGAGCATCATTAACTATTGATTCCATCATTATTCGCCCCTTATATAATTTTAAACGTCTGTTACCATTATCTGTAAACCATTATTAATATTTATGGATTAGATTAGATTGAAAACAGCTCAGCAGATAGACTAGATTAAAAATATATTAAAAATTAAAATTTTGAAAAGGTTTTGATTAAGAGGGTCTTAAATAGAAAGAAACTGAGGACAGGATTGTCCATTATTTAGAACAATGATCCTAGACCTGCTGCAGCTTCTTCTTTTTCTTTTTCTTCGTCTCTTTCTTCTTCCTCTTCTTCCTCTTCCTCTTCTTCCTTTTCTTCTTTTTCGGGTGCGGGTGCAGCGCCAGCTGAAGGCATAGCTATACCTTCTTTGATTGCATCTTCAATATCAACTTCTTCTAAAGAAGCTGTAAGAGCCTTTATCCGTGATTCGTCGGGTTCGATACCAGCAGCTTCTAGGATCTTTCCGATCGCGTCTTCCGTGATATCTTTCCCAGCTGAGTGAAGCACCAAAGCACTATACACATATTCCATATTTCATACCTCCATATTGAATTTTATATTATTTTTGTTACTCTTCTTGTTCTTCATCATTCTTTTCATCTGATTCATCTTCTTTTGATTCTTTTTCATCTTCTGAGTTTTCGTCAGAATCGTCAGTTTCAATATCAATACCAAGCTGTTTTAGAAGCTCATCATCTAAAGCATCAGGATTCAACTTGGCGGCAATGCCAAGCATATCCCTTTGTGCCTGTGTGAGTTTAAGTTTGATTGTTTCGTCGGTTATTATGTCTGAATTTAAAGCAAGACTGAAAGCGTCGTTATGGGCTTTCATTATCATTGATTTTATGTTACTCTTAGTTGGATATCCTGCATTGATAGATAAGTTAAATGCCGACAAAGCACCTTGTTGTATCTGTTCTTCAAACTCAGAACTATCTATATCTAATACATCTTTTTCATAAAGATTACCTTCTTCGTAACTGACTCTCAAGTCTAAACCGACTGTTATAGGCTGAATCTCTAATCTAGTTAACATCGTTGCCAGGTCTTTTGAAATCTCTTCACCTTTTTTAACAACGACTTTTGTTTTGTTGATTACAACCTTACCGCCTTGGATTGATGCAGGTATCCCTGCTTTTTGAAGATCACCAACGATAGGACCTGGTTTGAAAGGTGTATCTCCCTTTTCAACTTTGATATTCTCGGGAGCAGATTCACCACCTCTCGCTGGAGCTTTTGTTTTAGTCGCTTCCATTTTTTTGAACAGTTTAAAAGGATTATAATCAGTAGTGACTAAAGCAGTTTGCCCAGATAGGTAATTTTTTATTTCTTCTAAATTCTCTCTGTCATCAGAAACTTTTTCCAAAGCTTTTTCAATTAGTGTGTTCCTGGACACAGTAAGATTTGCACTTCCTCTAAGTTTCTCTCTCATCTGTTGCATCTGTAGAGAGGGAATACCTTCTATATCGACTACCCCTACTACTGGACTATTTTTTAAAAGCTTGGTTAACCGTTCTACTTCATTTTTCTTCCAAATTGGAATCCCGTCCATGTTATCATCTCACATTATCCTCACTGCAGGACCCATTGTCGTTTTGACATATATGCTCTTTATGTTCATCTCACGTCTCTCCAGGTTTGTTATTATACGTCTAATCACAGTATCTGCATTATCTATTAAATCTTCAACATCCATACCTTCAGTACCAATTGGTGCATGGAAAGTCATTCTATCCTTAGACCTAACATGAACTGTATTTTTTAGGGAATTGATTGTATCGTTTATATCTATATTAGGTGTAACTGGAGTTGGCATCTTACCTTTCGGTCCGAGTATAGCTCCGAGTTCTCTACCGATAACAGGCATTAATGGTGGTTCTGCTAAAAAGAATTGATGATCTTCTGCTAGTTTTCTCGCTTCTCTCTTATCCTCTGCAATTTCATCAATCTCTTCAGGTTCTACAATAGTATCTGCAGAATCTTTAGCTTTTAAAGCTAATTCACCGCTTCCAAAAACACCTACTTTTATGGTTTTTCCACGTCCATTTGGTAAAACTATTTCCTCGTCGATTCTATTGTCGGGATTAGAAAGGTCTATATCCCTGAGGTTAATAGCCAGTTCAAGACTTTGATTGAAGTTCCTCTCTGAAGAATCTTCAAGTGCTTTTTTTATGCCATTGATTATGTTTTCATCTGCCAAATTAATACCTCCTGTAGTCCTGACGGATTATCCTCCTACAGGTATTTCGCATCACAGAGTGATTCTTTATATATATGTTTTGGTTATGAGACTTAGTCCAATAAGGACAACTCTTTTATACAACTTATTGTTTAGCACAAAACCGAATTACTCCAACCCAATATAAATGGAGGACTTATCTTGGCAGATGATGAAGAATACGAAGAAGATTTCCAATACATAGTTCGATTAATGAATACCGATATAGATGGTGAAAAACCTGTACTATACGCATTAAGGCAGATCAAAGGCGTTGGTACAAGAGTAGCTGAAACTATAGTTAAATCCAGTCATGTCGATCCAGTTATCAAAATCGGTAAATTAGATGAAGAAGAAATTGATAAACTCCAGGATCATATCAAGAGTTTTTCTGAAGAGGTTCCAGATTGGATAAAGAATCGGAAAAGGGATCCGGTCACTGGTAAAAACGATCATTTTTTCGGACCAGAACTAGATAATGCCCATCGAGAGGACATTAACAGACTGAAAAAAATAAGTTGTTATCGGGGTATAAGACACGAAACTGGACATAAAGTTAGGGGTCAGAGAACTAGATCGAACGGTAGAACTGGTATGGAACTTGGTGTCCAAAAGAAGAAGATAAGTAGACAGGCAGAATAGGAGTGTTAAAACATGGGAGATCCAAAACACAGTAGAAAAAAGTTCGAAAATCCACCTCACCCTTGGCAGCATGATAGAATCCAAGAAGAGAATGAATATTTGAAATACTATGGTTTGAGGAATAAAAAGGAGTTTTGGAAAGCAAAATCTTCTTTGAAAAGGATACGAGGTCAGGCAAGAAATTTACAAGCAAGGTTGAGATACGGTGATAAACAAGCCAATATGGAAAAGGAAAACCTGATCGATAAATTAAGAGCTAAGGGTTATCTAAAAGGGCAAGAAAACACCCTTAACGACATACTAAATTTAACTGTTGAAAACTTATTGAATAGAAGATTACAAAGTGTCGTTTATCATAAAGGATTATCACATTCTCCGAAACAAGCTAGACAGTTCATAACTCATGGACATATCAAAGTTAACGGAAGGAGAGTAACAGTTCCTAGTTACATTGTTGGTAGAGAGGAAGAACCTACAATCGAATATCATGACTCATCACCTCTTTCAGATGAATTACATCCGGAAAGAAGAGAAGAGGAAACAAGTCCTGTGACTATACCTGAACAGATGAGAAAAGATAAAGAAAAAGAAAGATTTAACAGGAGGCGAAGATAATGGGAAAATGGGGTGTAGCACATGTTTATGCATCTTACAATAATGTATTGATTACTATAACTGATATAACTGGTGCTGAAACAATATCAAAGTACACAGGTGGGATGGTTGTTAGACAAGATAAGGACCAATCTTCACCATATGCTGCTATGGAAGCGGCTAGAAAAGCTGTAGATGAGGCTAAAGAAAAAGGCATAACAAAATTACATGTAAAAGTTAGAGCACCAGGTGGAAGTAAATCCCATTCTCCAGGACCTGGATCACAGGCGGCTATTAGAGCATTTGCCCGTGCCGGAGTTAAAATAGGGAACATAGAAGACGTCACTCCTATACCTCACGATACCACCAAACCTAAAGGTGGACGAAGAGGACGTCGTGTATAAACCAAGTTGATAAAAATGAAGCTAGAAGAAAAACAGCTTAATGATCGGGATGCAAGGCTCGTAATTAGTGATGTAAACCCACCTTTGATCAATTCACTTAGAAGAGCTTTGATAGCTGACGTTCCAAAACTTGCTATCGAAGATGTTGAATTTCATCTTGGTTCTATAGGTAGTGAAGATGAAGATAAAGAATATGAAAGTAATACACCATTATTCGATGAAATTATAGCACACCGTCTTGGTATGATCCCTATACCGACCGATCTCAAATTATTTAATTATAGAGACGAATGTGAAGAATGTGGAGGAGAAGGTTGTCCTAATTGTACAATAATTTATAGTCTAAATAAAAAAGGACCCTGTACAGTATATTCCGGTGATTTGAATCCTGTTGGAGAAGCTAATCTTAGGGTTGTAGATGACCTCATACCACTTGTAAAACTAGAAGATGATCAGGCTATATTGCTTTATGCAACCGCAGAACTAGGCACTGCTAAGAAACACGCGAAATGGCAGCCAACTAGTGGTGTTGGTTATAAATACTATCCAGTTATCGAAATTGATGCCGATATATGTGACAATTGCGAAGAATGTGTTAAAGCATGCCCTGTTGATATACTAGAATTTAAAGATGGAAAGGTCACGGTTACAGATATTGAAACATGTACATTATGTAAATCATGTGTAGATGTATGTGAAAATGGAGTTATTGAAGTAAATGGACTTGACGACAAATTCATACTAAGATACGAAACCGATGGATCACTGGCTGCAGAAGATACATTGCAAAAATCCCTAGAAATACTCGATGAAAAATTCGAAAATTTTGTAAACATGGTTGATGAAATATAGGGTCATAAAATTCTTTATTTTAACTTCTATTTAATCATAATTCTAGAATGTAATAGTTTACAAATCTATTTTTGAAACCCTCAATTTTATATATATTGTGTATTTACTCCATTTAACTCATACTGCGAGGGTAGCCAAGCATGGCCAACGGCGCAGCGTTGAGGGCGCTGTCCTATAGAGGTCCGAGGGTTCAAATCCCTTCCCTCGCACTTTTCTTATAGTCAAATTTGAGAAGTATTTTTTAGAAAACTATTTCAACAATAACAATTTTTAAAAAATATGCGGAGAAAAGTAAGATTCTCAGATGAAACAGGTACGGTTATGCTTGGAGAATGGAGAGAACACGGTATAGAATCTGGAAATTTGGTCTATGATCCAAGTGATGTTGATATATTATCCCCTTCAATACCTACTAAAATAATTTGTGTAGGTAGAAACTATTTAAAACATGCTGAAGAGATGAACAATGAACTACCTGATAGACCACTCTTATTTATAAAAACACCTAACTGCATTGCTGGTCATGAAGATACAATTGAACTTTTAGAGGGAAAAGAGAGAATGGATTACGAGGCTGAACTGGCTGTGATTATCGGGGAAAGGTGTAAAAATGTCAGTAGAGAAGATGCCCTAGATTTTGTAGAAGGATATTCTTGTTTCATAGATGTAACTAACAGGGATGATCAAAAATGGGAGAAGAATTGGTTGAGAGCGAAGTCATTCGATAATTCTGCTCCTGTTGGACCCGTTGTAGTTCCGTGTGAATCTGTTTCTGATGATGCAAGAATACAGTTGAGATTAAATGACGTGGTCAAACAAAATTCGACAATCGATAACATGTACTTCTCAGTTCCTGACCTTATCGAAGAAATCACTAAGTATATGACTTTGGAGAAAGGCGATATAATTGCAACTGGTACTCCGGAAGGTGTGGGAAAGTTACACGATGGAGATACAGTTGAAGTCGAGATAGACGGAATAGGTACACTTAGAAATTATTTTGTTGAACCTAGCAAGTAAGATGAAAGGCACCTGCTACCTTTTTATCTTTTTTTAGTTCTTCATTGTAAACTTTACAAGCTTTTTCAGTAGGGTATGATTTTATTTTAAATTCAACATTCGAGTTCAATGATCCAGGAACACTTAATCTCTCTGCACTACCCGTCCCAATTATCAGTAAATCAGGTTCGAAATCAATGACTTTCTGTAAATCATTAATCGATAGTTGATGACCTTTTTCTCTCCACCACCCCTCTTTTACTTGATCACCTAGTAATATTACATCATCTGTGTAAACCTTATCATTTATCTTGATTTTCCCAAATTTATAGCCCTCTATGAACTTGTTTCTCATGCTTTTTGATTAGTGGAGAAAGTTTTAAACTTTTTTCCTTATCAGTTTTGCAAATCGATAATCTTTTATGTAACTTATTTATACCACGATATAGGGATAAAATGAGTAAAATAACCTTCAGTATCATAAAAGCAGATGTAGGCGGCCATCCTGGCCATGCCAAAGTCCATCCTGAACTGGAAAAAGTTGCAAAAGAAAGCCTCGAGAAGAGTGATTTTTTACTAGATTACCATGTGACGCATTGTGGAGACGATCTTGAATTGATAATGACACATGAAAAAGGCGAAGATTCAGAGGAGATCCATTCTTTAGCATGGGATACTTTCAAGAAGGCAACGGTAAAAGCAAAAGAGTTGGGACTTTACGGAGCCGGTCAGGATCTTCTATCAGACGCATTTTCAGGAAATATCAAAGGTATGGGACCTGGAATAGCAGAGATAGAATTCACACCTAGAAAATCAGAACCGATAGTTGCATTTTTGATGGATAAAACGGAACCTGGAGCATTTAATCTACCTATTTTCAAAATGTTTGCAGATCCCTTTAACACGGCTGGTTTAGTTATAGATCCATCGATTCATGATGGTTTTGTTTTTGAAATTTGGGATATAAAGGAAGATAAAAGGATAATGATGGAAACACCTGAAGAGATGTATGATATTTTGGCTCTTATAGGAGCAAAAGGTAGATTTGTTATCAAGAGAGTATTTCCAAAAGAAGGTAAACTTCCAGGTGATGAACCAGTTGCAGCCATAAGCACAGAGAAATTGTACCAGATAGCCGGTGAGTATGTAGGAAAAGATGACCCAGTAGCTGTCGTAAGAGCGCAATCGGGATTACCCGCACTCGGAGAAGTTTTAGAACCATTTGCACATCCATTCTTAGTTTCTGGCTGGATGAGGGGAAGCCACAACGGACCTATAATGCCAGTAGGTGTCAAAGACGCTATGTGTACACGTTTTGATGGTCCTCCAAGAGCTGTAGCACTTGGTTTCCAAATGAAAGATGGAAATCTTACAGAACCTGGTGACCTATTCGATGATCCAGCATTCGATCCAGCTCGAGAAGAATCTGCTAATATAGCAAGTTACATGAGAAAACATGGTCC
>JAFDTG010000083.1 GCA_019594235.1 Candidatus Saliniplasma halalkaliphilum
CCACTACTTCCCCGTCTCCTTCGATAGTTAAATTCAATTCAAAGGTTCCTTCTGACGTATAGGTATGATACACCATGTCTTGGACAAGGATATAATATTCAGACCCATATTTCGTCTGATTATATATATTCTCTATAGTGGTTCCATCACCAAAATCCCACTTGAATGTTAGGTTTTGTTCGATCCCCCAATCGAACCCGATAGCTTCAAAGGTGATCTCGTTTCCCATGATGGCTTCATTTATATTTTCTGTCCAGTTATAGGTATGGTTGTGTTCCACATTAAAGGTATGGTGCAGCCTTTCCCAGCTCCTGTCTTCGAACTCTATATCTATCCACGCAGGGTTGGCTCCCAATCTTTGCCCAACGGTTGTAGAGTTCTCGGGAGTATAGTAGGCCTTTGTAGTATAATTTTTAGTGAGATCCAATCTGATATCCTCGACGGTATCCGATTGTTCATCTGGATCACCCGCATCCCTGATAACGTAAAATTCCCCTATGACCTCATCATCTTCGTACAACTCCATCTCTACGTCGTACCACTTCTTTCCAGCAACTCTCAGTGTCATATCGACATCCATATAACTCTCTTCGATACCACAGTCTCCTTCTGGTTTTTCTTCCTTTACAACTACAGTTACCGTATCCTTATCATATTCACCCTTATAAGGTCCCGACAACTCTTCAACAAACAACACCACTTCATAAATACCAGCTCTATCGAAAGTGTGTTGAGCTTGTGGTGTGTAATTACCAGCATCAAACGATGGTTTCTCCGCACCCTCTTCAAAATCGCTAAAAAACCAATTATATCTGAGATCCCATCCAGTGGAGCCAGATGCGTCAAAATCAACCGTTTCTCCAACTAATACCTCTATAAAATCACCGGCGTCCGCTTCCGGCGGGGATGGGAAAACAACGGCTACTGCCGATACTGTTATCAAAGCTACTGCTAAAATAGTGATTGTTTTTTTAGATGATAAACCTAACATATTTCCTCCTAAATATATACGACAGATAAAGGTTTAATGCATATAAATGTTATTATCCTTATAATTGTGGGTGTGTGCATTTGTACATATATGAAAAGGAACTACAACCTCTCCCTAACATCAGGCCCAATTATCTTTTATCATCGACCAGTTCAGTGGATGTACATCCTCTTCTCACTTTGTATATACGGTCAGTGATCTACTTTACCTGCTCAGAATCTACGAGCTGTACAATAAAATAATGATCAAAAAATAGATACATAATCACGGGAAAATTATAAATATAATTCATGCAACGTGCCCAGTTGATAGGTGCAGATATGACAGGTAATGAGGATGAAAAAACCCTAGCCCAAGTCATTGAACAGCATGAATGGCAGATATATATCACTTTGATCGGTTTTATGTTGCTGATAGCGATATACACACTACCGATACCTGTAATTGAAGAACTATCCAGCGACAAAAGAGCGGCTCTGGGTATCCTCGTACTAGCTGCCCTTTTATGGATAACCGAATCCATACCACTTTATGCGACCTCTCTGATCATAATCATTTCACAAGTAGTTTTGATCAGCCAGGATACCTTAGGTGCAAATGAAATCTTGGCACCGTTCTTCAACACCATAATTGCACTGTTCTTGGGTGGGTTCGTACTTGCAGCGGCTTTGAGCAAATACAACGTTGACGATAAACTCGCTAAACTGATCCTCAAAAGTGTAGGTAAATCTCCTAAGATGATAATGTTCGGTTTGATGTTCATAACCGCAGTCCTTTCTATGTGGATGTCGAACACTGCTACCACAGCTTTGATGATCGCCCTGGCGGTACCGATCTACACTCAGATCCCAAAAGAAGAAAAATTCTCGAAAGCCATGATACTCGGAATACCTTTCGCAGCCAACATCGGTGGGATGGCAACCCCGATAGGAACTCCACCCAACGCTATAATCATAGAAACGTTGGGTAGGGAAGGTTTCTCTCTTACTTTCTTGGACTGGATGATAATCGCTTTACCTTTGACCATAATAATGTTCCTGTTCGCTTACTTCCTTTTGTATTACGCTTTCAAACCAACCATAAAGGAACTTGATATCGATCTGGGGAATAAAACAAGTAAAGGTTTTTCCCGGAACCAGATGTTCGTGTTGGTTGTATTCCTTATAACCGTGGTCCTGTGGTTGGGTTCATCTTTCGAACTTGTAGGTTCTTTATTCCAGTCTGCCGGTATAATAGCTCTGATCCCGGCAGTGGTCTTTTTCAGTTCTGGATTGTTAGGTAAGAAGGACCTAGCGGACCTAAATTGGAACGTACTTCTGTTGATGGGTGGAGGTATGTCACTAGGCAACGCTATAGGTACTACTGGACTGGCTGATTGGATAGTATCTATGATAGAACAATATCCTATGAGTATGATAATGGTTGTACTGGTGTTCTCCGCTTTAGCAATAATCCTTTCCACATTCATGAGCAATACCGCCACGGCAGCCCTCATGGCACCGATAATGATAGTTATAGGCATGGACCTCGGTTCTTCGATCTCGGTCATGGCTTCCATTGCATTAGCTTGTTCCATGGCCATGGCACTACCGGTGAGTACACCACCGAACGCTATAGCCTACGGTACAGAGATGATCAACATCAAGGACATGATAAAATACGGATCTTTGATAAGCATCGTTGGAGTTATCCTGCTGACGCTGCTCTTCGGATTATTCATGGCCAATATATTCTGAAACGTTGAGTAAAATTTAAACTAACTTTAACGTTAACTAAAAGTATGAAAGGTTTTGAAGAGGAAAGAGATAGGTTGAACGAACTCGTACTCGAAGAGGGAACGCTTGAAACTAAACGATTTTTCAATTTAGATACTAACGTTTACGAAGAAGGAGCGTTATCGAGGAAAACAAAAGAACTGATCGGTCTGATATCTTCGCTTGTCCTTCGCTGTGACGATTGTATCGAATACCACCTGAACAGGTGTTACGAGGAAGATGTTAGTGACGAGGAAATCCAGGAAGCGTTATCTATAGGTTTGGTGGTAGGTGGGTCTATCACCATACCACATCTGAGGGAAGCCGTAGATAAGTGGGTCGATATGAGGTGAGAGGATGGATAGTGAGAAATTACTGGAAGAAGTTAAAGGTATTTTGAAGAAAGATATGGATAATGAAGGTAAGTTGAAACAGATCTGTAAGTTGTTGAAGGATAGGGTAAAGCATTACGATTGGGTCGGTTTCTACCTGGTCAAGAAGGGACGGTTGGTTCTCGGACCTTACGTGGGCGAACCCACTGAACATACCGACATAGGTTTCGGTGAGGGGATATGCGGTCAAGCAGCTGATAGGGAAGAAACTTTCCGTGTGCAGGACGTGACAAAAGAAGACAATTACTTATCCTGCAGTGTTGAAGTCAAGTCCGAGTTGGTGGTACCGATATTCAAGGATGGAGAGGTCGTCGGTGAACTAGATATCGATTCACACGAAGAATCTCCCTTTACCGACGAGGATGAAAGATTGATCGAAGATATATGCGAAGAGGTAGCCGAATTACTGTAGTTGGGGATCATGTACGATGAGGAAAAGGTTCGAGAATTGAAATCCGATTACAGTGAGATCCGTGATGAAATAGAAACTCGGTTGAAGGAGTTTGGAAGGGTTTGGGACCAAGGGGATGAAAGGTTATTCCGTGAACTGTGCTTCTGTATCTTCACACCCCAATCTAAAGCTAAAGTTTGCTGGGATACGGTCAAAGAGCTGGACGGTACTGATCAACTGCTGTCCGTCGAGGAAGAAGAGATCGCAGAAGAGATCAAGAGAGTGCGGTTCAGGTTCAACAAGGCAGGTTATCTCGTAGAGGCCCGTGAGAAGTTCGCTGGAGATGAATGCATTTCACTTAAAGAGAAGATAGATTCATTTACTGACGGAAAAGAAGCTAGAAAGTGGATCGTTGATAACGTTAAAGGTCTTGGTTTAAAAGAGGCCAGTCATTTCCTCAGGAATATCGGTAAAGGCGATGAACTAGCTATACTCGATAGGCACATATTGAAGAATCTCGACGAGATGGGAGTCATCGAGAGTGTTCCAAAAACTTTGACGAAAAAGAGATATTTAGAGATCGAAGAGAAGATGAAAAAGTTTTCTAAAGAAATAGATATACCTCTGGATCACCTTGACTTAGTCCTCTGGTACAGGGAAACCGGAGAGATATTCAAGTGATATATCTTACAAAGTCCTCTGCAGGTTTTCTCGAAGGTGTTTTCGGAACGTTACTAGGATACCCTAGTGGAGTTACAGTTGCGACGAAATGATCCTTATCGATTCCGAGTCTTTCCTTAACGTCGTTCCTGTCCATGGCGGCTATCCAGCACGTTCCTAAACCATGAGACCATGCGGTAAGCATGAAGTGGTAAGCGGCTATATCACCGTCTTGTTCTGGAGCCCCTGTTTTTTCTGAATCTACACAGATAGCCACCGCCATGGGTGCTTCTGCTATAGGTCCGCTGTTCGGAGCTCTTCTATCCGCCATGAATTCGATAGTATCCCTGTCTTTGATAGGGGTGAAATAGTATGATTGTGAATGTCTAGAAGTAGGTGCGTACCTGCATGTTTCGAAGATATCTTGTAAAACCTCTTCTGGGACTTCCTTTTCTTTAAAATCTCTAACACTCCTTCTCCCCTCTAAAAGTTCTCTAGCATCCATGTATGGATCCAATGGATGTAAGAAGGTTTGAAACTCGATGGTACGACCCTCCACGTCTTTGGCGAAGAAGTTATAGATTTTGTAAGTCTCGTTCTCCTTGGGTTTGGTTTCCGCACTGTCCTCGAACACATCATACATCTCGTTGACCTGCTTCTTGTTCTCGTAAAAGAAGGTAATGACACCGTCTGTATCGGGTTCATCCGCTTCGCAGAAACCCAATAGCATGTTACCGTGTTTTAAAATCACACATTGACCTTGATCAACCCACTCCTTCATACCGATCTTGTTAGTGTAAAAATCTTTCACTCTTTCTAAATCATCCGTTTTCATGAAATGAATTCCTGACATCTTACCCCATCTAACATATATCTTATATGATATAATTATTTTGCTTCACTAGAAGAAGGTTCTGTACCCAATATTTTTACTGATACTAGCGATTTCAGTATCGATACAATTTATTATAGTAAACTATAATTATCACTAATGACTATAGTTCAGTATAATGTCGAAAACAACCATCCAAATCAAAAAAGATGTTAGAAACGAATTGAAAAAATTAGGTACTATGGACGATGACTACAACAGCATAATAGAGAAGCTTATCAGAGAACACAACCGCAACATGCTGGTAGAGTACAGCAAGAAGATAGTCGAAGAAAGGAAAGATGAATTCGTGAATTTAGATGAACTTTGATGTCCTTGTTCTTCCGGGTCTTTTCAAAGATATCCCACCTGATAGAGAAGTCCAAATAAAGAAAGCTCTCAAGAAGTTAAAAGAGCCATATCCAGGTAGAGGTGAAGGTAAAAAGAAAGAGATCAAGGGTGCAGATGACACTGCCTACCGTCTGCGTATAGGTGAATATAGAGCTTTTTACAGGATCGATAAAGAGGAACTAAATGTCTATATTTTCGATATATTGACAGCAGATCAAGCACACAAGAAGTACGGGCGTTTGTAGTTGGTTCGGTTTGACATATTTTTTAATTGCGGAAATTAGAAATAAATATTAATTTGAGATCGAAGAAGCTGGAAACGAGTGCTTACTTGACGAAAGATCCCTGCAGTCTGATAGGTTCTGACAAAGGTTTTCCTGTTATCACTACCAGTTTTGAATCTTCAACTGCTTTAACGTTCAATTCTTTCATGTCTTTCAAGATGACGGCTTTTCCGTTCTCCATGACCTTTTCCTGAACCTTTACCTTCCCCTGGTAGATGTAGATGAACCCTTCGAACCCATCTTCGATATCTATCGATCTTGAAGAACCATCTTCCATATGGATATCTAAGTAATTAATAGGAGTTTCGAACTCTATAGGAGAATTTTCTCCAACGATTTGTCGGATCTTGATACCGTCCTCTTTTGTTTCATGGACTTTATCTGCTGTCAGCTTTTGATAAGATGGTTGGATGCTTTTCTTTTCCTTGGGTAGATTCACCCAAAGCTGAAAACCTTGACTCAACTCGTCTCCAGGCATCTCGGAATGCACTATACCTTTTCCAGCGGTGAACTTCTGTATACCACCTTTTGAGACCAGTTCATCATTACCCATGTTGTCCTTGTGTCTGAACGCTCCTTTTATCATGTAAGTTATAGCTTCGAAGCCTCCGTGTGGATGATCCGGAAAACCAACATCAGGTTGAACTATAAATTCGTCAAAAAGTACGAACGGATCGATAGGTTCGGTCTCGGACGTTGGGAACAATCTTTTCACGGTGGCTCCTGCACCCTCTTTCTTTTCACTCGGTTCTGCGATCTTTAATTCCATGTTACTCCCTTCATATGAATTAGTGGATGTGATTTATAAAAAGGTTATGAAGGTCAATCTAAGACGATTTTGTGGAATAAATGGTATTATCGATGCAAATATAGATTATATCGATGAGGAGTTAGCATCTATCAACGCAGATATCTCAGATATTTACGGTGAACTGGAAGATTACGTTACTTTTGAAGAATTTGTAAACGGATTAGAAGATTATCTTACAGATCAAGAGATAAACGATCTTCTCGAAGATTATGTAAAG
>JAFDTG010000084.1 GCA_019594235.1 Candidatus Saliniplasma halalkaliphilum
ACTTATAACTCACCTAATCGAGAAGGCGGTGTTCTAGATATAATCCCAGGCGATGATGATGATTTTTCCAAGGATCACGGGTATGTATTGTCTTCTATAAACCCCGACTTCTCTGTTATCGTGGATCTCTCTCCCTTCGAACTCGTCCAACTTCTCTAGACTTTTACAATCAACAGTGTACACTATTCCCTTTACAAAATCATCATCATCGCCTGGGATTATATCTAGAACACCGCCTTCTCGATTAGGTGAGTTATAAGTAAAAGCAAGTTTCCATCCAGGTAATTTTGCTTTGTCCATACTAAATATATTAGCTCCTCTACCCTTCATTTGATTTACATTCAGATTACTACCATAAGCGAAATAGTCTATTTTCTTTTCAAACATCTAGTTCACCCACTATATGTAAGATAAAATCATAATGGGGCCTTTATTAAAAAATGTTTTGTATATTTTGATATATCTATCCTACCAATAATCTTCTCGGACTTCCATCTGGATGTCGTCGTAGACCATCTCTAGAAGGTACTCCATGTTCTCATTTTCGTACTCTTCATATCTTCCTTTATCTAGTTGAACTTTGGCTTTTAGTATATCGTTTTGCCTTACTATTTCTATCGAGCAAATATCTTCTTCCATGGGATTTTCACCTATCCGTTTGTGGCGATAATGAACGCGTATATATAATTACCCCCTTAGTCTGCGAAAAAAACGATTCGTCAAAATCCCTATCGACAGCGAGGATAAAGACGAATAAATGAATTAAGTGAATTTATTAGTCGGAAAGCTTACGCTTTCTAATTGCCTATAAAAAATAAAATTTTTTATAGACCTGTCAGAATACTGCCGTATTCTAACTGCCCATTAAAAATCAAAGATTTTATAATGGACCCGTCAGAAAATTAAACATTTTCTAACTCACCACTAATCACAGATTAGTGGACCCCTCAGAATGTTAACACATTCTAATTGCATATAAAAAAATAAGATTTTTTATAGACCTGTCAGAATACTGCCGTATTCTAACTGCCCATTAAAAATCAAAGATTTTATAATGGACCCAGTGGGACGAGGGAATTTTCGAAGAAAATTTCCGAGCGTGAGGAATTTATTCCTCACAGTTTTCAAATGCCACTGGGGACATTTGAGCGAAGCGAAAATGGACCCAGTGGGATTTGAACCCACGGCCTCAACCTTGCAAAGGTCGCGATCTTCCGAACTGATCTATGGGCCCACGAACGAATGTGAGCGGGTGCATAGATATTTAGAGCTTGGCTCTGAAACTATCTATGGGCCCGTGAATCAACTTCAGTGAATACGCAAAGGCATCCACTATCAGATTCTAAAGACGTTAATCTGATAACTTGTTAGTAATTAGGAAGAAAATGGGTTTTAATTTCGAAGTACGATCTCTATGTGTACTTCGTCAGGTACTTGTATACGCATGAGTTGTCTCAATGCTCTTTCGTCTGCATCGATGTCGATGAGTCTTTTATGGACTCTCATCTCCCATCGTTCCCAGGTTTCACAACCTTCTCCATCTGGAGCTTTTCTCACAGGAACCACTAATTTTTTAGTTGGGAGTGGTATAGGACCTTTCAGTTCCACACCTGTTCTTTCAGAGATCTGTTTGATCTGACCGCAAATCTCCTCTACTTTTTTCGTATCGGTACCGCTTAAAGATATCCTTGCTCTCTGTGCCATAAATACTTCCTCTTTAAATTAAAGGGGTTAAAGGGGAGATGGGTTTTTACATCTCCTTTTCTTTTATATCGATACACTGACCAGCAGCAACCGTTTGACCCATATCTCTGATAGCGAATCTACCCATCTCTGGGAAGTCCTCTACTCTCTCTAGTGATAGATTTCTTGTGGGCTTTACAGTTACAACTGCTGCATCCCCGTTCTTGATGAAGTCTGGATTCTCTTCGACGACTTCACCAGTCTTTGGATTCAGTTTCTGTTTGATCTCGATGAATGTACATGCTACCTGAGATGTGTGTGCATGGAACACCGGTGTGTATCCTTGTGTTATAACACTTGGATGGTCAAGAACTATGATCCTTGCATCGAATGTTTCTGCAACTGTTGGTGGATCGTCTACAGGACCGGCAACGTCGCCTCTTCTGATATCGTTCTTCCCTACACCTCTAACGTTGAAACCAACGTTGTCACCAGGTTCGGCTTTTGGTATCTCTTCATGGTGCTGTTCGATAGATTTTACTTCTCCAGTTACGTTAGCTGGCATGAAGTGTATCTTATCGCCGGGTGTCATTACACCAGTTTCAACTCTACCGACTGGAACAGTACCTATACCTGTAATGGAATAAACATCCTGGATAGGTAATCTGAGTGGTTTATTCATCGGTTTCTTAGGTGATTTTAAATTGTTGATCGCTTGGAGGAATGTCTCTCCACTCCACCATGGGATATCATCACTACTGCGTGTTACGTTGTGTCCTTTTAAAGCACTTATCGGTACGATCTGGAACTGTTCATCCCTGTAACCAACGGATTTCAGGAGTTTTGTTATCTCATCTTGTACCGTGTTGAAACGGTTTTCATCAAACGCTGGTTGGGTTGCATCCATCTTGTTGACGGCGATAATCAGTTGATCTACACCAAGAGTTCTAGCTAGGAAAGTGTGCTCTCTTGTCTGGGCCATTGGTCCTTCAGGGGCTGCAACTACTAGAACTGCAGCGTCAGCCTGACTTGTACCAGTGATCATATTTTTAACAAAATCTCTATGACCTGGAGCATCTATAATTGTGAAATAGTACTTATCCGTGTCGAATCTTTTATGCATGACATCTATGGTCAATCCTCTTTCCCTTTCTTCTTCCAACTGATCCATTTCCCATGCGAACGCGAATGTGCCTTTTCCTTTCTCTTCAGCTTTCTTTTTGTATTCGTTGATCACGTGCTCTTTGATAGCCCCTGTTTCGAACAGAGTACGACCTACTAAAGTGGACTTACCATGGTCCACGTGACCTATGAATACAAGATTTAGATGTGGTTTTTCTGCCATTGTTTATGCCTCCAATAACTATCTTTTTGTCCCTAATGACTTTCCATATTTATAGTTTTATCCTTAGAGACCCTCAATTAGAGATATATAGGGCGGTATATGTATTTGTAGGTAAATGAGACTCAATATACGTCAAGTAAGAAAATACGAGATCGAAGAACTAGCTGACATGTGGTACGACCTTGCCCGTATGCACGAAGAGGTCATGGATGGCTATGAACTTGCTGATGATCCAAAAAAGATGTGGATCGATTTCATAAAAGAAGGCATCGAGAAAGAAGGTATGGTAACCTTCGTAGCTGAAAAGGATGATGAACTTGTTGGTTTTGTAAATACTGTATTGAGAAAAAGGCCACCATTCTTTTTAAAAAGAAATGTTGGTTTGATACTTGATCTATTCGTTAAAGAGGATGAAAGAGTTGAAGGTATCGGAAGTACACTTGTAGAGGCCGCTGAACGATGGATAAAAAGTAAAGGGGTGAATCTAGCTGTTCTTACAGTATCCCCAGCAAACCCAGTGGCTTTAGATTTTTGGAACAAAAAGGATTATGAAACATATTTAGAGAAGAAAAGAAAAGAGTTGTGATCAAATTCTAAAGTGGTCATAACCGCCTTTTAACTCAGTTTTTCCACCATCGACAAGATAAACACCGTCTTCTGTGATCTCACCTACAACGATATGATCTATATCTTTAATATGTGACAATCTGTCTTTGGGGATGGTAAAAACCAGTTCAAAATCCTCACCACCGGATAGTGCCCAGAACATTGGATCTTTATCAAGTATTCTAGCGGCCTCTTTAGTTTTCTCCGAGATCGGAACCTTTTCTTTATGGATCAACGCTCCCACACCGCTTTCTCGACAGATATGATTCACCTCGGAGGCTAGTCCATCACTTACATCTATCATAGCGTTAACATGGGGTGCTAATTTTCTTCCTTCTTTGAGTCTGCACTTCGGTTCTAGATGGTACTCCGTGTACCCTTCTTTACCGGCTCTAAGCAGGTCTAACCCAGCCCAGCTTTTACCTAGATCACCTGTAACACAAACCACGTCCCCGACTTTAGCGTCGCCTCTCAAACATAAGTTCTCTTTCTCGACTTTTCCGACAACAACCACGTTGATCACCAAAATATCTCCATGGGTGGTATCTCCGCCTATTATCGTGAGACCGTATTCTTTTGAAACCTCCAGCATACCGCTGTATATCTCGTCGATATACTCCACATCGACATCGTCTGGGATAGCTATAGATATCAACCCCCACTCGGGGTAGCCTCCCATGGCTGCGATATCAGATATGTTCACTACGATAGATTTGTTTCCGATCTGTTTTGGTGTGTGCCAATCCCGGTTAAAGTGATCTCCTGATACCAGCATGTCTGTTGTCATCAAAGTATACATGTCACCATCTTCCAATACCGCACAGTCATCACCTATACCTTTTATGAGTCCCTCTTTACTTTCTACTCTTTCAGCTAATCTGTCAATCAGTCCAAATTCTCCTAATTCATCGATCTTCATAATCTATTCCTCTTATAATTCTTAAAGCTCGTTTCAAATTTTTTTATAGATCCGGGAAGGTCTTTCGTGCGTGTAACACTGGAGATCGCACAGACCATGTCAAAGGATCTAGAAAGTGGTTCCAAGTCGTCGTAACCGATCCCGCCTATGGCAGTGGTGGGAACTTTTACATTTTCCGCTATCTTAAGAGCTCCCTGGATCCCGAGCTCTTTCCATCTATCCCGCTTGGTTTCCGTGGAATGTACGGGACCTATTCCTATGTAATCCGCAACCCTTTCAGCTTTTAAGGCTTGTTTTAAATTATGGGTGGAAACTCCCAAGATCATGTCTCCCACCAACTCTCTAGCTACTTCATAAGGTAAATCATCCTGCCCCAAGTGGACACCATCTGCATCCACAATTTGTGCTATATCGATGCGGTCATTAACTATGAAAAGTGCCTTATCTTTACAGATATCTGAAATCTGTGATGCTTCTTCATACAAAACTTTTCCAGGAGCATCCTTTCTTCTATACTGGACTATCTTAACACCCTGGTTCACTGCTATTTCAACCTGTTCCACTGGAGATATCTCTATTCCTTCGTCGGTAATAAAGTAATAATTTGCATCTTTTATGGAATTCATCGAGTTGATAATAACTCTCTTTCTTAAAATATTTTCAGTATGGAAAGACTTTTTATCTATTTAGTCTATAACCACCTAGGATGTGAGGCAGTTGATATCTCTTATTACGAACCAAGGACCGGCTTTCATTTCATCATTTACTGTTTATGTCTGCTGCGGATTTATATTATTCATCATTAGTTTAGTAGCGATGTTTTACTTTTTTCTCAAATACTCTGAAAGTTCTAGTCCGTATGAAGATAAAAAGCGAGTCAATAAAGATAAAGAAGACGATTATAGAACTTACAGCTCTACTGGGATGGATTTCGAAAAGGAAAAGAAAAAAGAAAAGAAGGTGAGTTTCTTCGATAAAATTTTATGTAAAAAACAGGTTTGTGACGAATGTGGCTCTGAACTTGTTTATAAAGAAAGTTACGACAGTCATTACTGCCCAGAGTGCAGGACTTTCAAATAATACTATGATTCCAGTTCTTTCAATATCTTGAACAGTTCATCTTCTGGATTCTCGTTTACTTCCTCATTTCGATAAAAAACTTTTCCTCCCCCTTCACGCACTTCTCCGATCACCTTCCCCTCACTGTAATCAACATCTCTAGGAACCGTCGCTAATAAACACCCTGAAGAAATCAAGTACAAAGGATCGATACCTAGAACATCACATATCTCTTTAGTTTCGCTTTTGATTTCAAACTCCGAATCGACGTAGAAATCGTTTCCTGAACAGCTAGCCATCTCATATAAACTCTGAAAAATACCACCTTCGGTGGGGTCATGAATAGAAGTTGCGATATCTTTGATCTTCAACGCAGATTTGACAACACTTATTTCGTTCCGCCATCCCTTCACCTCATCTATCACTTTCTCATCAACTCCTCTTTGGATCAATTCTTCCTCATGATCATTGACCAATATCCAGCACCCTTCAATACCCGCGGATTTTATCTGAATTATTTTGTCTCCAGGTTCAGAACTTGAAGTAAAAATGGGTTTATCGGTCAATCCCATCATAGTGGTTGATATTAAAGGACGGTTTATACCAGATATGCTCTCAGTATGCCCTCCAATGATGTTCACATCAAGTTCATCTGCAGCTTGTTTCAAATCTTCAGCTATCTTTTTTAATTTTTTGTGACTCAAATCTTCGGGTACCTGAATGGAACACAATGCCCATCGTGGTCGTGCGCCTGTGACTGCGATATCATTGGCAGCTATATTGATAGAAAGCCAACCGATATTCTCAACGGCACCGGATATCGGGTCCGTATGTATCACTAGATTTGTATCACCTATTTTCAACACGGCTGCATCCTCCCCAAATTTAGGACCAATGATCACGGATGGATCATCTATTTTTTCATCGAAAAATAATTCTTTTAACAGGTCTTGAGACAGTTTCGACATATTTTCACATCGACAAAGGTACTGTCTTCATTTCTCTCTTTATCTTCTTTGCCATCTCGTCAGCACC
>JAFDTG010000091.1 GCA_019594235.1 Candidatus Saliniplasma halalkaliphilum
AGGTATTATTTGCCTTTTAGGCTCAAGGCATGGAGGAAGTCCCATAACCTTTTCAAAGTTAGAATTCTAAAATAAACTGTATTCCAAAAAGACCAATATGAGACCAATAAAAGCCATGATAGAAATCGGTATCCAATATATGTAACTCACTTTATCGATCTGAAGTCTTGCAAAAGAGACACCTAGTATAGATACGCCAACGTAAATGATTATCAGCAACTTAAAGAGGAAAAAGACAGTGTCTATTAGTATTGCCCATAATCCTATCTCTATATGAAGTAATTCTGGTCCATTGATCTCTACTATAGGATACAAAATCTCCGTGAGCTGATATGGAAAAAATATCGTGATTATCAAACTCCCTAAAACCACCATATGGACTGAACTCGCCATGTAATAAAATGCTAAATTTCTGCCGCTATACTCTGACAAAGCACCTCCAGCAATCTCGGTTTTAGCCTCAGCCTGTCCAAATGGTTCCTTTGAGAGCTCACCGGGTATCACTGCTATTATTGCGATAGTTATCATAGCTATCCCAAGTGATCCCAATAAACCAACTTGGTCCCATATAGGATATGATCTTATCACTTGCAAAGAAAATGGATTTAAATTATTACTAATAGAGGTACTGATCCTCCAAACTACAGTGATTACAGATATCGCTAGAGGTAGTTCATAACTCATCATCAATACTAATTTCCTTTGTGCGCCTAATACTGAGTAAGGTGATCCACTAGAGGAACCCCCGACTGCGAGTGCCAGCGGGGGCAAAGCCATAAGATATAGAATCAATATTATATCTCCGTATCCTTCCAGTAAAGGACCAAAAGGTCCGATCGGTATATATAGAAGGGCGAGCAGAGGAGTTATCAAGGCGAATATCGGAGCTAGATTGAAAAGAAATTCGATGGAATCATCAGGAATGATGGTTTCTTTCGTGAGTAGTTTTCTAATATCTCTGAACGGTTGGATGATCGGAGGGCCGATCCTAGACTGCATCATTGCACTTATCTTTCTATCGAATCCTTTGTAAAGTAAACCGAAAAATATACCAAATATGATTATCAAGAGAGCGGATACTATTTTTAATCCTATCTCACTTATCAATGCTTCAATATTCATGTAGACCTCCACCTCCACAACTTCTGAATAGTAGAGATATCTTAACTTTCATATGTTTTATTTCGTTCATATTAGAGCTAACACCACCACAACAACCAACATAGTTAACATGAACCAGAAGATGTAATCATTTAGTCGGCCAGTATGTCTTCCTATTAGGGGTTTAAAATAAAATTTCAATGCTGTTATGAAACCCCAATAGAAATTATCACCGCGGATATTGATAGGCTCTTTATCTTTTTCATCTTCATCGATGGGAGGATTACCTGACAAAAAAGGTTCGCCTCTGTATTTTGTTTCTTTATATGAAGAATTCCCCAAGCTATAAATTATGTAGATTATAACACCTATAAAACACGCCATAAGTATCATAATTAATGGGTTCCAATATGTTATTGAGTGAACTAAATTCATGCTATCACCCCTAATGCTTCCATCGCTGGTTCTACAAACATATCAATAGCTATACCTGGGAATAGACTCAGCAAAATAACACTTACCGCGAGCAAAGCCATGCCTATCAACATAGCTAGAGGTGCTTCTTTGACATCATCATGTTTTTCTCTTTCTGGACCCATAAATACTGAGTGAAATACTTTATAAAATGAGGCTAGGGTCAATATACTCACTATCATGGCCACGACAGTCAGTATTGGGTTGAACATATATACAGATCTATATATGATTAGTTTAGAAGTAAAGCCATTTAAAGGAGGTACTCCCGAGATAGCCAAAGCCCCTATTATGAAAAATAACATGGTCCATTTCATGTTTCTTCCTAAACCCCCCATCTTATTCAAGTCCCTTTCACCGGTTCTGAATATTATAGCTCCAGCGGTCAAGAAAAGAAGTCCTTTATATATGGCATGATTCATTATATGAAATATTCCTCCTACCATAGCATCCCTACCAAATGTTCCCATATCAGTTGTTCCCATTACAGCTATCCCCACTCCAACTCCAAATAACATATATCCTGTCTGTGATATAGCATGATAGGCCATCAGTCTTTTTATAGATCTCTGTACCAAGGCCATGGAAACACCGATAAAGGCTGAAAAAACACCCAAAATAATCACTATCCATCCCACGACATAGGTGTTAACATTTGTTCCGAAAACGTTAAAGATGATCCTAAACAGGGTCCATAATCCAGCTTGACTGACCACAACCATGACAACGGTCACTGAGGAAGGTGCTCTCGAATAAGCGTCCGGTTTGACGAAATGTAAGGGTACGGCTCCAGATTTAAAGGCCATGACAACTATGAGTATGGCCATTATTATCCTATCGGCAAGTCCTCCTGTGATGCTCTCGGCAAGTTCATAGAATTGCATTTCCCCATGAATATGATATGCTATGATGATAGATAATAAAAAGAAAGACCAAGCTAGAAAGCTCAAGGTGAGATACTTAAGTGCTGCTTCGAAGGCTCGGCCATCGTATTTTCGAAAAGCTACGAGGGCGGCAGTCGATGCTGTGACTACTTGGAACCACACAAATCTGCTAAAAAAATCTGCAGAAAAGATCATACCGTGAGTGCCTGCAACCGTGATCAAAAATAGGAAATAGTACCTGCTAACGCCGTTTTCTTCTTTCAGATTTGTATAAGAATATAAACCAGCTGCTAAGGAGGTTATAGAAAGGATTATTGTAGCCATGGCAGATACTCCATCTGCCAACAAGTGATTAATGAAGACATGTTCTCCTGTGGTAAGTTCGAGAGTACCGATCTCTATAGCCAAACTCCATTCACCAACTGTGAAAATTTCATACCACATCAAAACTC
Organism: Candidatus Saliniplasma halalkaliphilum; assembly: GCA_019594235.1. Classification (GTDB taxonomy): domain Archaea; phylum Thermoplasmatota; class Thermoplasmata; order Halarchaeoplasmatales; family Halarchaeoplasmataceae; genus Saliniplasma; species Saliniplasma halalkaliphilum. The sequence goes on from JAFDTG010000091.1 coordinate 2,912, forward strand.
CAAAGAAAGCCGTGATCAATAATATTATGAAGAAGAATATATGTTGAAGTCTTTTAGAAATCAATCCGAAGATAGGGATTAAGAGGGATGATATAATTGGTATAAATATTATCAGCGCTGGGGAATGGTAAAAATAGTTAATCACGTTTTCACCCCTTCGTTTTCATAAAGGCATTTCATATATTCATGCTCCTTTGTCAATATGTTATTCCTTTCATGTAATCCATTAAAGGGCATAAAAAAGTGACGTGAACAGATATCTGGAGATTTAATTTGGTATTTCTAAAAACAAATACCTACCTCCTTCTTTTTTTCCAAATTTAGATCCTCATTCATCATCGCAGATATGAAAGTTTTATCTTATTTATAACATTTTTGGGACAGATGGAGTAGTTATACTGTTAAATTGATATCTCATCAATTCTTGACAATACCTTTCCGATTGTGTCATCCTTATATTCAAAGACGTAAGAAAATCAAAAAAAGTTACTTCTTTGACTATAATTCTAAATACTGATGAATCATAGATTACTCATGGCATAGGAATCTCAGATTCCTATTTAGTAGGAATTTGTGCTAAATTCCTACGGTCTTAGGAAAGTCTGCTTTATTAAAAGAACTTAAGAATTTTACCCAGTTCGGGCAAAAGTTTTTTAGGTGAAATGAACTATTCAAAAGCGGATGGAGCATAAAATAGAGAAAATAAAAAATATACTCAATATATCTGATGGTTCAGATTTCGACGAATATGCAGAAAAGACCCTGAAAGACAAACTTTACAAATGGAAAAACGAAGAGATCGAATATCTTTCTGATCTAGAGTATTTTATAAATGGTAAAAAATATGACAGTATATTAGATGCTTTTCATGAAGTCGAAAATGTTGAAAAGATAAAGATAAACTTCTTAAGACCTAATTTAGAAGGATCTTGGAATTTTTCAAGACCTACGAAGGAGCTCAAAGCGAAAGACGAAAAAGGAGTGTGTGAAACTTTTGAATATGATCCTACTTCGCTGGATAAATGGTCGAGAGCGGGTGAACCCGAAATAGAAAAAACTATGATCCGTGCTTTCATACCGGATTTTTTCGTACCGATCTCGATAACAAAAAAATCTGAATATCATCGGGCTGAAGAGATCCCACGTCAATATGAACCACGTCTTAAACAATTGAACGAAATTTGGCAGGATATTAGAGGAGGGGTATTTCCCTTTGTGATCAGATTGTGTCTATATACTAGAAAGGATAGATATACTCTCATCATCGATACTATAAACGATAAATTGAGGCCACATCCTCTTGGAGATGTAACTAGAATAAAAAAAATCGATAGGGAGGCTGTAGATTATCTGAATTTCGATAAGGTTAATGCCTGGCTGGAAATCCCTCTTTTATCTAAAAGAATATTTGAATTACTTTTTGAAACTGAAGAGATGACTGTATTCGATATAGCCGATTGCTTGAATCTTGATAAAAAAGTAGCAGAGAACAATCTTACCAGCTTGGAGAATAAAGGATATGTAGATAAAAAGAAGGACATATATTACGAGATAAACATGGATAAAATAGAAAAGAAAGCAGATGAATTGAGTTGATTTACCGTCAAATCATTTTTTTTCTTCGATGAGATCTCCAATAGTCAATCCTTCAGTTTCCTGAGTAGTTTTGATAGGCGCGCTTTCTATTTTCTCTGTAAGCTTTATATCCAATGTATTTTCCAATTTTCTTCTCAGATCCTCACTAGGTCTCATATCTTCTCTTTCCAACTTCGCTATAACAGATTTCTTTTCGTTGATTTTTTTTGCAAGTTCTTCTTGGGTGAGATCATTCTCCAATCTAGCATTTTCTATCCTCTCTGAATAGTCGAGTGCTAATTCTTCAGTAGCTTCTTCGTAGCCTCCTGAGCGGCTTTGCGATTTTTTTTCTTGTATTCTCTGAAGTACTTCTTTCGTAGATTGATTTTTCTTTTCTGATGTCAGGACTTCTTTACCATATTTTTTACAATCCTCACATACTTCCATCTCAGAACCTTCCACTTTGACAGTCGTAGTCTTACCAACGTCTTTACCACAAAGTTCACAGGCCATATAGAACACCTAATCTGAACAGATTCTTCCTTCTAGATACTATAACAATGTAAAGAGATTTAAAACTTGTCTATTTTTATATGTGTATTACATGGTATATCCTTCCTATCAAAAAAAGCTAAAAATATCAGATTTTGTTCTAAATGAGAAAAAATCATTTAATAGAAATTTATAGAACGCTGATCAATCTTCTTAGCACAAAATATTTTAGGATTTTTAGGAATTACAATACTTTAATAAATGATAAATACTTAAAAAAGAAAATGAAAATCCTAAGAGGAAAATGATGCCTAGTGCTATAGCCTACCCGACCAACTTTGCTATCATCTTCGTTATAGCCACATTGATTGCGTATATAGCACACAAATTAGGGCAGCCTACGATTGTAGCTTACTTATTAACTGGCGTCATACTGGGACCTGTTGGTTTTGATATGGTTGTTGAAGAAGGTTTAGTAGAGATAATGTCTAGTCTCGGTTTAGGATTTCTTCTTTTTCTTTTAGGAGTAAAAATGCATCTTGATGAGATCAAAGATATATTTAGATCGATCGTAAACATAGCCGCAAGTCAAATTTTTCTGCAGCAATCTTTAGCCTTCTTGGTTGCATATCTTCTTGGATTTCCCTTATGGCAAGCTTTTATAATCGGTTTGTGTACAATATTTGGCGCTACGCCAGTGATAGTAAAAGTACTTACAGATAAAGGAGAGATCCGTACACTACCGGGGAGGATAAATGTAGGGGTCCTTATAGGTCAAGATATTTATTTAGTGCTCGCTTTAGCTCTTTTGGGTATAGGCTCAGTGGCAGAACCCCTGGAAATTGCCATAACGATAGCTAAAATACTGCTTTTGGTCGGTGCTATCAGTATTATAACGATAGCTTTATCCAAATATCTTCTGCCTGGCTTATTTAAAAAGATTGCAGATAACAAAGTAGTTTTTTTCATATTTACGATGGCCTGGGCCTTCATATTCATATATGCTTCTGAACGCCTTGGATTATCTATTGAAGTTGGCGCATTTCTAGCGGGGCTTGGTCTCGCGCAATTACCATATAGTAGAGAACTCGAAGACCGCATTAAACCACTGACTGATTTTTTCATACTCGTTTTCTTTTCTAGTATAGGATTACGACTAGTTGCTGACGAGCTTTTTTATTACTGGAGAGAAGCTGTAATCGCTTCGATAATCCTAGTTTTAGGTAATTTCTTAATAATGTTTTATTTGATATATAGGGAAGATTTCTCCGTTGAAACCTCTTTTATAGGTAGTATAAACATGGTGCAAGTGAGCGAGTTTTCCTTAGTTGTAGGAGGGCTAGCAGTAGCTCAGGGTTTTGTCGAGATAGAAGTACTAGGTTACCTGAGTCTTATGGCTCTTATG